>NZ_BRYH01000041.1:0-267379 GCF_054772055.1 Lacrimispora brassicae
GCAAAAGGAAGCAGGTATACGCATATACCTGCTTCCTTCCATTTATTTTCTCTGTGTCACAAGATAAAAAATTGGAAATCAGAAACCAAGACGCGCATGCAAATAAACTGTATCTCTTCTCATGAAGCATCTACAGCAACAAGATTTCATCATATGATTCATGTTCCACTTGCAGCTCGTTTTCATATCTTTTCTTTTTCTCCTTATCCATACTTAACCTATATGTTTAATATACTATTGTCTTGCCTATTTGTCAATCTTTTTTTATCAACCCCAAATTTGCATTGAAAAAACCACAAGAAAAGACTAACCTAATACAGATTAGTCTCAATACTTGATTATTATTTAAAAATCACATGTTATTATAATGAAACTGCCGTATCTTCGTCTACAGGCGCATCATACAAATTCACATCAAGTTCCGCTGTCATTCTTGCGGTTACAAGGCCAGCCAGCATGGCATCATTCACATTCAAAGCGGTCCGCCCCATGTCAATTAAAGGCTCCACTGATATTAACAGTCCGGCCAGGCCCACAGGTAAATTCATAGCGGATAAAACCATCAAAGCGGCAAATGTCGCACCCCCGCCGACACCGGCAATGCCAAAGGAGCTGATTGTAACGATAATAGACAGTTTTGCAATGAAACCAATACTCATAGGGTTAATACCGACAACAGGGGCGATCATTACAGCCAGCATCGCGGGATAAACGCCTGCGCAGCCATTCTGGCCGATTGTTGTTCCGAAAGATGCCGCAAAGTTAGCAATACCGTCAGGAATACCAAGCTTCTTTGTTTGTGTTTCAATCGTTAATGGCAGCGTTCCTGCACTGGATCTTGATGTAAATGCAATGGTAAGCGTTGGGAATGTCTTCTTGATATACGTTACAGGATTCAATTTCATCAGCAGGATAATCAAAAGATGTATGGCAAACATGACAATCAATGCGACATAGTTTGCAATGACAAACTTTGACAGGGCAATAATACCTGCTGTGTTCGTTGTTGCGATTGTCTTTGTCATAAGCGCCAGAATTCCATAGGGCGTCAATCTCAGTATAAGAGTTACCATCCGCATAACTACGGCATAGAGGGAATTAATGAGTTTCCGGAAAGTTTCCGCTTCTTCCGGCTTTTTCTTTTGTATTCCCAACGCGGATATGCCAAGAAACGCGGAAAAGATAACCACAGCTATGGTAGAGGTGGTTCTGCCGCCGGTCATATCCTGGAATGGATTTTGTGGGATAAAACTCAAAATCTGCTGCGGTATGGTCTGATCCTGTACGGTTGAAACTTTTCCTTCCAGATACTCGGCCCGGTCTGATTCTGCCTGGCCCACGGTTATTTCTTCCGCCGTCAGATGAAAGATATTTGCGGTTGCAATACCGACCAAAGCGGAAATGAACACAGTCAGCAGTAATGTCGCCAGCACATATGTACTGATTTTCCCCAAGCTTGTATGTGATTTCAGGTTAACCGTGGCCGATATAATGGAGACCATAATAAGAGGGATAACAATCATTTTCAAAAGATTCACATAGCCCGTACCGATAATGGATATCCAATCCAGCGAAGTTGCAAGTATTGGGCCGTCTGATGCAAAAACAAGCTGCAGTATACTGCCTGCTACAATTCCCATAAGCAGGGCAGAAAATACCCTCTTTGCAAATGATATGTGCTTCTTCTGCATATAGTAAAGAATACCGGCGAGCACAAGTATAACGGCTATTGTAACCAAAGTCCATAACAAATCCATAATACCCTCCTTAAGAACCACACATATTGTACGCTGCAATATCAGAAATTCATTTTTCCAAACACCTCCGGATTGTTAAAGTATATTCACAAAGAACAACCTTAATGATACTGTTTTTTGAAAGAGCTATTATTGCATATATGTAAACATTCATTTAATGTGAATCCGGGAAAGGAGGACCAATGAAACCATCCTTGATAAAGAATTCAGTTTTGCTTTCGTACACCTTCCGCCCGTCAAAGCGCTCCGGCTCTCTTAAAGTTACATCTTCATGATCCGGACAAACAGTTGGGCAATTTCCGGGTCATACCTTTGTCCGGAGCCCATTAATATGGCCTGAAGCGCCCTTTCTGTTCCCCTTTTCCGGTCCTTTTCCCGGTTTAAGATCCGCTCATATGCTTCTGCAACAGACAGGATCCGTGAAAAAAGCGGGATCTCCTCTCCCTTTAAGCCTTTGGGGTAGCCGGAACCATCCCAGCGTTCGTGATGGCCGTACACTCCGTTGGCAAGGTCTAAGGTCTCCTGGGACAGATTAAGGATACGGTATCCAATGGCCGGATGCTGCCTTATCATCTCATGTTCAACTTCGGTCAGTTGTTCCGGAGTTTTCTCCAGAATGGATTCGCTTAGAGTGATCTTACCGATATCATGGAGATATGCCCCGTCCCGCAGCTTTTTAATCTCTGTTTCAGGAAGCCCCATGGCAATTCCCATCTTCTCGCACAGCTTGCTGACTTCTTCCGAATGCTTTTTCTCCCACGGACTTTTCATATGAAGAGAGGTGATGATGCCGTTGATGGCATGAATTCCAAAGTTTATGGAAGAAGTGCTCTTTTCCTTATACATCTCGTTTTCTGCCGTTTCCAGTATCCGTTCGATCTTCTGCCATTGCATGGCCTTTGTGGCAGTTCCCACTGCAACGCTGCATGACACCATGTTTACCTTTTCTCCTGAAACCTGGTTTCTTATCCTTACAGCAATGGCCTCCGCCTCTTCCCTGGAAGTATTTGGCAGTAAAACCGTAAATTCATCCCCGCCTATCCGGGCGGCAACATCCCCTTCCTGACAGTTTCTTTTTAAGACCTCAGCCACCTTAATAATGAATTCATCCCCCGCCGTATGGCCAAAGGTGTCATTAATGAGTTTTAATCCGTTTAAGTCAAGAAAAATCAGGGAAACCGGATGATTCTGGAGCGTATCCACCTGCTTCATCTCCTGCTCAAAGCACCTTCGGTTTACCAAACCCGTAAGGGGATCATGATAGCTTAAAAGGCGGATCCTTTCCTCTCCCTTCTTCCGTTCGGTAATATCGGCAAAGGTTATGACGTATCCAACGTGCTTCCCATCCTTTAACTGGGGCAGAGCGCGGTACTCCGCCTCAAAGAAAGTACCGTCAGCCCGTTTCAGCACGCCGGTCATTTCCTCTTCCTCCTTTTCCCGGAAAAGATAATCGGTAAAAAACCGCCCCCCGTTTAAATCTGCCGTCTCTTTGTTCTCATGGCCGCCCAGGGCCGCCTGCATATCAATCCCCAGCAGCTCCTCAGGCTTTGAATATCCCAGAAGGCGAAGGCAGCTTTTGTTGCAGAATGTACACCTTCCCTTTAAGTCCGTACCAAATATGGCTTCCGCCGCAGTATCCAGGATCAGGTGAAGCTGGGACTGGTTCTCCTTTAATATTTCATTTGCCTTATTAAGCTCCTGGGTCCGCATTTCAACAATGCATTCCAGATGCTTGACCATATCAAGCAGATTATCCGCCAGCCGGTTAAATACGTTGGATATCCTTCCGATTTCGTCATTCCTTACGATCTCCACCCTTTGCTCTAAATTTCCTGCGGAAATGCCCTCTGCAACGGTCAGCAGTCCATTAATGGGTTTATAAAGCTTTCGGATGACCAGAAAAAAGATCCCTATGGAAAGAATGGCGGCAATGACAGCCAGCTCTGCCGAAATCTTTATATTCCGGTTCAGCTCCCCAGCCAAGAGGTTTTCCGGAATCACGGAAATAATGAGCCAGTCAAGGCCTGCCTTCCGGTACTCCTGTATGTCCGCATACCAGGTGTCTTCCCCTATTTTCAGCGAAAATTCTGCCTCATGGGATTTAAGATATTTCTCATAACTGCTTTTTATGGCGGAAAGAGAAAGGCCGTCAATGGTATTCCTTTTCAACGAACCGTCGTCAGCCATGTCATAATTATTTTCTCCCATGGAATTTGCAATCAAATACCGGGTACCTTCCTCTATGACAGACACATAGCCCTTGGAACCTGCCGCCTGGTTTTTCAGATAATCACCGATTTCGGAAAGGAGCATATGGGCACTTAAAACACCCTTAAGCCTTCCTTCCCCATCATACACCGGGGACGAAACAGATACTGCCAGGTCATCCACAATGAAATCTCTGTATACAGGGGAAAAGACAAGATCTCCTTCTTTTTCAGCCGCCTGATACCATTCCTGCATCCGGGGATCAAAGGCGCCTGCGCTCCCTATAAACACCCCTGCAGTAAGATCCTCATGGACAGAGTAACGCCAGCATTCTCCCTCTGTTTCATCATTGTTCTTTATGAGTTCAAAATCTCCCTCTTTATTTCTCAGGGCGCTATAATATTCCCCATCAACTGCTGCATAAGCAAAGCTGTAAAGCTCTGTCTCGTAAGTTTTTAAAATGCCAAGAAAAAAAGAGTTGCGGCTCTTTTCATCAAAAAAATCAATGGTTTTATTTTCAATCAGTTTTTTCCCTATTTCATCTGCCATAACTGGAACCTTGAAAAATGAATTCACATTTTCCATTACATCCTTGTTCATCTTTTCAGACATTCCGGCAGTTTCTCTGGTTATGGAAGATTGCCAATTGTTTAATACAAGTTTTTCAATACCCACCAGGGATAAAAGGAACAGACAGATAAAGGTGACTATTGTCACATTTTGAATCGACATACATTTTCGTGGTCTTCGTAATCTCATCTTCCTGATCGCTTCGGTTAAATATACCCTTTCCTGCATGGCTCATTCCTTTTATTACAGGCTGGCCCCGCATGAACTAAGTATAACTATTTCTTTTATAAAGTTCAACCTGAAATTAATTGCAAAAAAATAATCCAGATCCGCTGTAACGTATTACAACAGGATCTGGATTATTTCAAACGGTTAATTAATATGTAAATAACTGTACCCAGTACTGGGTTCCGGAACCGTTCTGAGTATTACCTACTCCAATATGTGTATAGCTTTTATTCATGATGTTTGCACGGTGGCCCGCACTGTTCATCCAGGCAGTTACCACTTCCTGAGGAGTTTTCTGTCCCCATGCAATGTTCTCTCCTGCACCGCGGTAGTTTACACTCTGCTCTTTTAAAGCAGAAGAAAATGAGCTGCCATCCGGGCGGACATGGTCAAACTTTGACTGGATCTCATTGGCTCTTACTGTTGCGGCCTTCTCTACAGCCGGATCAATGGTAAGAGGGGCAAGTCCTTCTTTTGCTCTCTCTGCATTTACAAGATCTACAACCTGCTGGGTATAAGTCTTATTGGTTGTATTGTCGGTGTTTCCAGTATTGCCAGTGTTTCCAGTATTGCCAGTGTTTCCAGTATTGCCGTTATTTCCAGTATTACCGGTATTACCGGTATTACCGGTATTGCCGGTATTTCCAGTATTGCAGTTATTTCCGCCATTGACGATCTTAGACCAGTCCACATTATTTCCGTCAACCCCGAACTGCTTCAATTTAGCCTTTAAATCCTCTAAATTACAGTTCCCGCTCACAGTCACAATGCTTCTTCCGCTGTTGCACTGACTGTAAGGTCTGCTCACCGCTGCATTGGCTGTCAATGGTATCATACTCGTTAAAGTAAGTGTAATCATTCCAAGTGCTGTTAGTTTTCTCAATTCATTTGCCTCCTTTGAAATTGTTACATTTATATTACGTTTCTGTTACAAACATATGATAACACTATTGTTTCCATTTTTCCAGTGGGAATAATTGGGAATGTTCTGGATGTAAAAGAAAGGGCGCGGAGGATATCCGATGCCCTTTCACTGAAACAGTTTTAATAAATCAACTCTTTATATAATATAATCGTCCGTATAACCGCTTTTGGGAACCAGATCAGCGATGGTTATCCCGTCAAAATAATCATTGATCAGCTTATTTAAGCCTTCCCACATGGGAAGCGTCTGGCAACGAGAAGCCCTTGCGCAGTCATTGGTCTCTCCTTCCAGACAGGAGACAGGAGCAAGAGGCCCTTCCGTAAGCCTTAATATAGTGCCAACCGTATAATCCTCCGGTTTCTTTGCCAGCTTATAACCTCCGCCTTTTCCCCTCAGGGAAATGAGCAGATTGCTCTTACTGAGAACCGAAACAATGGATTCTAAGTACTTTTCCGATATTTCCTGCCTTTTGGCAATATCCATAAGAGGAATGTATTCCCCATGGTTATGTTCCGCCAGGTCTATCATGAGTCTGACCGCATAGCGGCCTTTTGTTGAAATCTTCATAAAACACGGCCTCCAGATCCGTTATTATGTGTCCAGATCATAACCCTCAAGGAAATGGTGTGTTGTCCCTTTTTCCTTATAAGCGATTATGGTATTTAAGTTCACATTTTCCACGCTCTTAAAAATATTGCTTTCAATGTATGGGTTGGTTTCCTTTAACTGCCTGATCAGATTCTTTATCTCCACCCTCTTTGACCCTGTGCTGCCATCGGTCCTGCAGGTTGTACAGGTATCGGTAAACCGGCATGCACACTGGATGAAGTGAAGGCCGTTGTAATCCCTCCAGCCTTTAATGTCATCTTCCCTGATAAGATACATGGGACGGATGAGTTCCATGCCTTCAAAGTTGGTGCTGTGGAGCTTAGGCATCATGGTCTGTATCTGCGCACCGTACATCATCCCCATTAAAATCGTCTCAATGACATCATCGTAATGATGTCCCAGGGCGATCTTATTACATCCCAGCTCTTTTGCTTTATTGTACAAATATCCCCGCCTCATCCTGGCGCACAAATAGCATGGGGATTTTTCCACGTCATAGACTGCGTCAAAGATCTGAGTCTCAAATATTGTAATGGGAATATTTAAAAGCCTTGCATTGTTTTCAATCACCTGCCGGTTGGTTTCATTGTAGCCCGGGTCCATGACAAGAAAAACCAGTTCAAAAGAAAATTTATTGTGCCGTCTTAACTCCTGAAACAGCTTTGCCATGAGCATGGAATCCTTGCCTCCTGAAATGCAGACAGCGATCCTGTCGTTTTCCTTTACCAGCTCATACTCATTAATGGCCTTGGCAAACCTGCTGAACAGCTCTTTATGGAATTTCTTCCGGATGCTCTTTTCTATATTTTCCAGGCGGTCGTCACCCTTGTCCTCTTTTTCCATAGTACAAAGGAGCCATTCCCCATAGCCGCCCCGGAGATTATATGCCTCATATCCTTTTTCTGCCAGATGCCTTGCCGCCTCTTCACTGATAATTCCCTTTAAACAATACAGGATGACCTTCTTATCCTTAGAAAGGGTGCTGTCCCCGTTTAACAATGCATCTTTTTCAATATTTATGGCTCCCGGTATAAATCCATGGTTGTATGACGTCTGATCCCTGACGTCTACAAGCACATACTCCTCCGGGCGCATTTGCTTCATTTGTTCCAATGATAAATCCTGCTTACGGAAGATACCGCCATCAAGCATATGATCACCTCCTAATCCATCCATTTCCGTCATTCCTTCCGTGCCAGATCCTTGATTACTTCTCCGGCTATGATAAGTCCTGCCACCGAAGGAACAAAGGCCACACTTCCCGGAATATCTCTCCGTTCCGTACATTTATGCTTGGCTCCCGGCGGGCAGATGCAGTTTGTCCTGCAGCTAATGGACATGTCTTCCAAAGGCCTTGTAGGCTTTTCTGTGGAGTAGACCACTTTAAGCTTTTTTACGCCTCTTTTCTTTAACTCTCTCCGCATGACTTTTGCAAGAGGACACATGGTGGTCTTATAAATGTCCGCCACCTGGAATTTTGTAGGGTCCAGCTTATTGCCTGCGCCCATACAGCTAATGACCGGCACGCCTGCTTCTTTTGCACGCATGATCAGCTCCAGCTTTGCGGTTACGGTATCCACTGCATCCACTACATAATCATAATTCCTAAAATCAAAATCATCCGCGTTTTCCGGTAAATAGAAGCACTGATGGGTTTCCACCTGTGCGTCTGGATTGATCTCCAATATCCTGTCCTTCATTACTTCCACTTTATATTTGCCTACCGTTTTTCTGGTAGCTATGATCTGCCTGTTTAAATTGGTAAGACAAACCTTGTCATCATCAACAAGCACAAAGGAACGGACCCCGCTTCTCACCAAAGCCTCTACCACATATCCGCCCACACCGCCGATACCAAAAACAGCGACCTTTGCATCCAATAATTTTTCCATGGCATCTTCACCCAATAATAGCTGGGTTCTTGAAAACTGGTTCAACAACTGATTGTACCTCTTTCTTTATTTTTCTATCTATTTAGTAGGAATAAAAATACACTTCAAATTATTATACTTCGAAATGGTTATTTGGGCAATTGGTTTTTACATGCCCATGAAGAAAAGCCCCTGGGCAGGGGCCTTTCTTCCTTATTTTACCAGACGGTATAAACCGCTTTCTTTTGTATGTGTCTGCAACAGACGGGACGGCCTGTTTCCCCTCAGGCCGTCCCGTCACTGTTACCTTATCTTTTCGCGGATCCAGGTTTCGTACTTGTCCTGTACGCCTTGATCCTTTGCCTGTCTTTCAAAGGAATCTGTTTCCTCATCCACTGCCTTTAACTTATCCTCTGAAAGTGCACGGACTGCAAATGCATAAGCAGCCTCATCCTCTTTGTCAATGTGGCGCTTTAATAATGCGCCATAGCCCACCCCATTGGAGATAATATCCAGCTTCGGTTCTGTTCCCGGATGCTTCTCATATTCATCTATGGCCGTTTCCAGTTCGGAAAGATAAAGTCTTCCTAAGTCATGTTCCACAAGCATGCCGTTTCTTATGAGCTTTTCCGCAACAGGACCCATGTTTTCCATCATGATCCGGAACAGGATCTTTTCTTCCTTTCCGTGATGATGCTTGTCTGCATAATTCCTTGCAAAGTCAAGGCATTCCCGCAGCAGGGGCGCATCCACCGGCTTTCCCTCCAGGATATCAAAGCAGATGCTTCTTAAAAATCCGGTGAAAGCCAGAATGTTTTCATGCTCTTTCATTAAAATGTCTATTCCGTACATAAGCGTCTCCTTAATTCGTATACCTGATCCTCGATCTGATGGAATTCTATTCCGGTTTCATCAAACATCCCTTCTACCAGTGATTCTCTTAAGGTATAATAATGGTTCACATTTCCATGGATCATGGCCCAGTAAGCGCCATGGATATCCTGTGTCTGTCTCCATACCAGCCTGTCTTCTGTTTCCTGAACCAGCTCATTCACCCGGTCACAGGGCATGCCGTTTAGCAGGGTACTTTCCAGATATTCATAGGCTTTCCTGACCGTCACATCCTTATCCCCGGAATTTTTCTTTCCAAATTCCCGGACAGCGGTAAGGATCTCAGACAGCCGTTCCTGATCCGTCTCTAAAAGCTCCGTGACCACATAAGCCAGCCGGTTCTCTACCAGGCTCACTTTTTCCTGCAGCCAGCCATGGATATTGCCCGTGTCGATCATATCCTCTAAATTTCCCTTTTCAAGCTCTCCATACCTGCTGCCGGCCCTGGTTCTAAGCTCTTTGCTGTAACCTTTTTCCTCTGCAAGGTCCAGAATCCTGTCAACCATTGCATCCTGAAATTTTATTTTGTTATATAACCAAGTGTGGATCGGTCCTAAAAAAGCGCTCATCCTGTACCTCTTTTCTCTATTGATTCAGCTTGTCCAGAACTGTATCTGCATCAAGCCCGTGAACCATACATGCATCTTCTAAGGATTCCATCTGGGATGAAGGACATCCCAGACAGTGCATACCGCAGCCCATTAAAATCTCCGCTGCCTTTGGATTGCTTCTTAAAATTTCTCCAATATACATTTCTTTCGTTATCATATAATATTCCTCCTGATTTATTATTCGTTATTTATATTATCCAAGAATTTTCTTTAAATCCTCTTCCGGTGTGCTGATGGGTGATATTCCGTAGTTTTCAACAAGGAATGTTAATACATTCGGTGATAAGAATGCAGGCAAGGATGGTCCCAGGTAAATGTTCTTAATTCCAAGGTGAAGCAAGGTAAGAAGAATGCATACCGCCTTCTGCTCATACCAGGATAATACCATGGACAATGGGAGGTCATTGACCCCGCATCCAAAGGCTTCTGCCAGGGTAACCGCTACCTTAATGGCGCTGAATGCATCATTGCACTGTCCCATATCCATGATTCTTGGAAGCCCTCCGATGGTTCCAAGGTCAAGGTCGTTGAAACGGTACTTTCCGCAGGCAAGGGTCAGGATGATGGAATCCTTTGGAGTCTGCTTTACAAATTCGGTATAATAATTTCTTCCTGTCTTTGCGCCGTCACAGCCTCCTACAAGGAAGAAATGGCTGATGGCTCCCTGCTTTACTGCGTCAATGACCTGATCCGCCACTCCCAGCACGGTTCCATGGGAAAATCCTGTCATGACTTCTTTGCCGCCGTTAATTCCGGTCATTTCACGGTCTTCCTCATATCCCCCAAGCTCCAGGGCCTTTTCAATAACAGGAGTAAAATCTTTGTCATCTCCAATGTGGACCATTTCCGGATAGGAAACCACTTCCGTAGTGAATACCCGGTCTGCATAGCTTTTCTTCACAGGCATCAGGCAGTTTGTGGTAAAGAGGATTGGTGCGGGGAGATCATCAAACTCCTTTTGCTGGTTCTGCCATGCGGTTCCGAAATTCCCTTTTAAATGGGTATACTTCTTTAATTCCGGATAGCCGTGGGCAGGAAGCATCTCTCCGTGGGTATAGATATTGATCCCTTTATCCTTTGTCTGCTCAAGGAGCTGCTTTAAATCATATAAATCATGTCCGGTGATGACGATAAAGGGGCCTTTTTCAACCATAAGGGGCACGCTGGTGGGCTTTGGAGTTCCAAATGTGGTGGTATTTGCCTTATCCAGAAGTTCCATGCATTTTAAATTGATCTCTCCCACTTCAAGAACCACCGGAAGAAGCTGCTCCATGGACATGTCATAGCTGATGATGGACAGGGCTTTATAGAAGAAATCATTGACAGCCTCATCCTCATATCCAAGGACCATGGCATGATAGGCATAAGCCGCAACGCCTCTCAGTCCGAATAAAATCAGAGACTTTAAGGAACGGATATCTTCGTCTCCATCCCAGAGGTACTTCATACGGTAATCGGAAGTATTTCCGCAGACAGAGGTGCATTTGCTGCAATCCGGCACGATCCTTTCCTTTTCTTCCTGTACCCTTGCGATCATCTCTATTAATACTTCATCATTGAAATTTACATTTGTGATCGTTGTGAACAGGCCTTCCACAAGGAGTCTTGTAGTAGTCTCCAAACGGGGATTATTGCCGCAGGCCTTTGCCAGGCCAATAAGGGCTCCGGTCAGTTCATCCTGTAAATTTGCGGTGCTTGCGGACTTGCCGCATACTCCTGCGCTGCCTGTGCAGCCGCTGCAGCCTGCCGTCTGCTCGCACTGAAAGCAAAACATCTTGCTATCCATATCTTTATCCAACCTTTCTATTCTGCTGTTTTCATTCTTCCCGGTTAAAAGACCACCACAAGCACCATCTTAAACCGCTCTTCCCCATAAACCGCGTGAGGCTTTTTAGCCGGCATGATAAGAGTCTCTCCTGCATGTAACAGATAGTCCTTTCCATCTACCGTAAATTTTCCGGTTCCCTCCAATACGGTCACCATGGCATCTCCGTTGGATTCGTGGGTACTGATCTCTTCCCCTTTATCAAAGGCAAACACGGTAATGCTGAGAGCTTCATTCTGGGCAAGGGTCTTGCTGACGATCTGTCCTTCCTGTGCGTTAACCAGCTCAGATAACACTACGATTTCCTCGTGCTTTATATTTTTAATGAGTTTTTCTGACATTTGACTTCCTCCTTGTTTTTCTCTTGCTTTTATAAGCAGATTATAATATAATAATCCCATCATTTCTGTTGTAATTACAACAAAATAAAAATAATTTTAAAGGAGGCAGAAAATGGAAGAATATCTGTCCGTATTAAAAAAATCATATCTGTTTTACGGAGTCAGCTCAGAAGAGATAAGCGCCATGTTAAAATGCTTATCGGCGCGGCTTAAACATTATAAAAAAGAAGAATTTATAATAAGAAGCGGAGATTACATTCGTTCCGTTGGAATGATGCTTTCTGGAACCGCACTCATTATACAGGAAGATTTCTGGGGCAAGCGGACCATTATTTCTGAGGTCCTTCCCGGCACCATTTTTGCGGAAACCTATGCCTGCATCCCCTCTCTCCCCATTGAAATGAGCGTCATCTCCGATTCCGAGTGCGATGTGCTGTTTTTAGACTTTAACAAGATACTGAACGTGTGCACCTCAGCGTGCACCTTCCACACACGGCTGATACAGAATTTTTTATCCTCCATTGCCCGAAGGAATTTAACTCTCACAAAAAAGATGCAGCATATGTCCAAAAAGACCATCAGGGAAAAGCTCCTGTCCTACCTTTCCGCCGAATCCTTAAAAAGCAATTCCTCCACCTTTGACATTCCCTTTAACAGGCAGCAGTTGGCTGATTATCTGTCCATTGACCGCAGCGCCCTGTCCAATGAGATGAGCAAATTACAGGATGAAGGAATCCTGACCTATAAAAAGAACCTGTTCACGCTAAAAGAAGATTTCCACGAAGGGTGACCTGTTTTTGCATTTATAAAATGTTCCCATCCACGGAGATGGTAACTACCTCACATGGAATTTCTTTTCCGCTGTCCTCAAGGGCTCTCAATGCCGCATGTTCCAGACCGCCGCAGCAAGGCACCTCCATCCGGACCAGGGTAATGCTTTGAATCTGGTTATTTCTTATGATCTCCGTCAGCTTTTCGCTGTAATCCACCTGATCCAGTTTCGGGCAGCCTACAAGAACCACCTTTCCCTTAAGGAACTTCTGATGGAAATCTCCATAAGCGTAGGCACTGCAGTCCGCTGCGATCAATAAATCTGCCTGATCAAAGTAAGGCGCCTTCACAGGAACCAGCTTGATCTGCACCGGCCACTGCCTTAACTGGGACTCTATGGGAGCCACAGCCGTATTTTTCCTTTCGGCCATGGGCTGGATCACCATAGCCCGGCTTCCCGGGCATCCGCCAAAGGCTGGGTGTCCCTTTGCTTTTGCCTTTTTCATATTCTGCGCCACTGCCTCTTCGTCATAGGCGGCTGCCTCCCGCTCTACGAATGTGATGGCTCCCGTGGGACATGTGGGAAGGCAGTCCCCTAATCCATCGCAGTAGTCATCTTTAATAAGCTCCGCTTTTCCATTGACCATTCCGATTGCCCCCTCATGACATGCTGCTGCACAAAGACCACACCCATTGCATTTTTCTTTATCTATCTGAATAATTCTACGAACCATTCTTAATAACCTCCTCTTGTTTGCTTTCTGGAGTCATCATACTATGGGCATAAGATTCTGTCCGTTGGAATTACAACAAAATTTCAAAAAAGTGTTTACCTCTTTATTTTTCACACATACTACCCTTCATAGGAGGTATTCCATGTTTCCAGATAAAATTTTTTATGAGCCCGAATCCCTTGAATATGAGCTGGGCCGCTATTTGAAAGAAAAATACAGCGGTCTCCCATGGATTCCCATTACAAGCCACAACAAAATAGATGAACTTCGTACCCGCCCCAACAAAGATTTTTCCGCCATGAAGCGGCATCTTATTATAGGGATCCGTAAAACCCACAACTTTGTACCTAATCACAAGGTATCGGATTTTCTCGTTCCTTATACCTCATCCGGCTGCACTGCCATGTGCCATTACTGCTATCTGGTATGCAACTATAATAAATGCGCCTATTTAAGGCTGTTTGTAAACCGGGAGAAGATGCTGAAAAAAATTATGGATCACGGAGCCCGTTTTGAAAAGGATTATACCTACGAGATCGGAAGCAACAGTGATCTGGTTCTTGAAAATACCATAACCGGGAACCTGGCATGGACCATTGAGAACTTCAGCAAAAGCAAATATGGGTTTCTCACATTTCCAACGAAATTCAATAAAGTAGAGCCTCTTCTCGGCATCAATCACGGCGGCAGGGTCATCATGCGGATGAGTGTTAACCCCCAGTCCATTATCACCCGTTTTGAACCAGGCACCTCCGGCTTAAATGCCAGAATTTCCGCCTTAAACAGCATGTGTGACGCCGGATACCGGGTAGGACTTTTGATGGCTCCCATCATCATCACCGAAGACTGGAAAAATCTGTATTCTGAGCTGATCACCATCCTTTCAGACCGGCTTTCCCAAAAAGTGAAAAAGCAGGCTCCCATTGAAATCATCTTTATGACCTACAGCTACGTCCAGAACGCCATCAATACAGAGGCCTTCCCCCAGGCAGACCGCCTCTATGACAAAGAACTCATGACCGGCCGGGGAAAGGGAAAATACTGTTACCGGGAGGACATAAGAAAAGACGGGGAACTGTTTTTAAGGCAGCAGCTTGAAGAAAAGCTGAAAGAAATGACTGTTTTATATGTTGTATAGGAAAACGGCCAGAATGGTTGGAGCCGGCAGTTTCCCTGCCGGCTCCTTCTGCTGCCAATGATTCATAATTGCAGCCATTCTTTTAAAATAATAAGACTTTGCTATTATCTTTTGTCGTTCTATGTCGAAGATATAAACGTTATACAGGGGGCAGAAACATGACACAAACCAGTCTTTAAACAAGAAAGGAGGTTCTTCTCATTTACCATCGTATAGTTCTACTGCATGGCATGCAGTATATTTTTTATACAGGTACTGGTAAATCTTTCCAATTTCTGCGCCGGGGGAATATATTTTTACCCATCATTAATCAAAGGGAGTATAATACAATATGAAGAACATGAAAAAGCTGAAGTTCAACAATTTAAAACTTGCTGCAAAAACTTCCATTACTACGGGAATCATCCTGGCGGCAAGCCTGACATTGTTGATCACAATTTCTGCGGTACAGTCAAGCAAAGCGGTTTCAAAGGCAATCAACGGGGAATTCACCGGAATCTCCGCCCAGAACGGCCTTATGGTACAGGCCGTGATCAATGATGCTTCCGGAACTGCCCAAAATCTGCAGGATTACTTAAACCGTGCATATAACGACAGGGAAGCTGCCGGTGACTGGAAAAACACCGACCGAAAGAGCAAGGTATACAACGTTGAACTAAAGGAAGTTCATTATGCAATTGAAGACTATATCTTAAATTCCGCCTGGTCCACCGTGGGCAATAATCCTGATATCTGCGGGATCGGCGCATTTTTTGAGCCTGACAAGTTTGATCCTGCCGTCAAAGATTATTCCCTTTATGTGGACAAAGAGGATGCCAAGAACAAGACTGCTCAGTCCCTTGGCGCATACAGCGAGTATTCCTCACAGGATTATTACCGTATTGCAAAGGAAACAAAGGCTTCCTATATTACCGATCCTTATACTTACAACGGCATTATGATGAGTACCATTACCTTCCCCATTATAAAGGGAGACGAGGTGATCGGGGTCATTCTGGCAGATATTAATGTATCAAACTTTTCCAAGATAAAAACTTCGGATTCCAAATATCTCACCATGTATGTTGATATCTTTACGGAAGAAAATATGATCGCTTTTGACAGCCGGTCCGCCGACAACATCGGGAAACACTTAGAAGAAATGATTCCTGCTTCAGAGTATGGAAAAATCACAGCCTTACAGCAGGCAAAGACCGAATTCCATATTGATACCAAACGATCCGACGGAACCGTAGAATCCAGACATTATTACCCCATCACCTGCGGATCACAAACCTGGTGGGCCTCCAGTTGCCTGGAAAAGAAAGATCTCACCAAGGATGTGACGGCGATCATCGCATTAATGATCCTTCTTGCAGCCCTTGCCCTGATCTTTATTAATGTAGTTATCATGATTTTCTTAAAAAAGACCCTCCGTCCCATTGACGGCGTAGTTGCCGCTGCCACCAGCATCGCATCAGGTGATCTGGATATCCGGATGGAGATCAAGTCCAACGACGAAATCGGGATCCTGTCAAAAACCTTTATGGAAATGGCCGGAAACCTGGATTTTATCATACAGGATATCAGCCATGTTCTGGGAGAAATGAGCAAAGGCAACTTCAAGGTAACCACCGAAAACGAGGAGAAATACACCGGAGCATACCGGTTCATCCTGGATGCCATGGGGAATATCCGACTCACCTTAAACAATACGCTTTCAGAGATCGAACAGGCTTCCGGGCAGGTTTCCACCGGTGCCTCCCAGGTATCCGACGCTTCCCAGTCCCTCAGCCAGGGAGCCGCGGAGCAGGCCTCTTCCATTGAAGAGCTGTCCGCAGTCATTACCGAAGTTTCAGAACGGGTGAAGGAAAACGCATCCAATGCCCTGGAAGCCAATACCTTGTCCATGGAAGCCTGCGAAGGCATGCTGGCAGGGGATCAGAAGATGAAGGACATGATTCAGGCAATGAATGAGATCGCAAATACCTCCAGCGAAATAAGCAAGATCATCAAAACCATAGACGACATTGCTTTCCAGACCAATATTCTGGCGCTGAATGCGGCAGTAGAAGCCGCAAGAGCCGGTTCCGCCGGAAAGGGGTTTGCAGTGGTAGCCGACGAAGTCCGCAATCTGGCCGGCAAGTCAGCAGAGGCCGCCCAAAATACCACCTCCCTTATTGAAAACGCCATCTCAGCCATTGGAAAGGGAACAAAAATCGCAGGCGAAACAGCAGACGCCCTGCGGCTGGTCGTTGAGAAATCCAACATTTCTGCCGTCAGAGTGGCAGAAATTGCCGAAGCCTCTGCCGCTCAGTCCGATGCCCTGACCCAGATCACAACCGGCATTGACCAGATATCCGCCGTTGTACAAACCACCTCAGCAACATCGGAAGAAAGTGCAGCAACATCGGAAGAGCTGTCCGCCCAGGCGTTCCATTTAAAATCCCTGGTGGAAAGATTCCAGCTCATAGATCAAAAGCCTTCCATAAACAGCCAGTCACCGGCCCCATACCAGGCCCCTGTTAAGGAAGAAACTTATAGCAAGTATTAATATTTTCAGGAGTCTGATCTTCTGTCAAAAGGCCATAAAAGGCTGGGGGTGTTAAACGCCCCCAGCCTTTTCCTGTATTGCCATGCCTGTTTGAATAAAACGGAACATCCGAAGGGCTCCGCCGTAATATAAGTCTTCGGCATTTTCCAGTGCCTTATCCAGCTCCATGACTCCGTTGACCGTTGTCATCATGGAGCAGATCCCAAAGTCAAAGATCTTTTCCCCTCCTTCTCCCATAGCTCCCACCAGGGCAACCGCTGGAATGCCTTTTCTTTTGCACCTCATTCCAATGCCCTGCATCACCTTTCCAAAGCAGGACTGCCAGTCTGTCCGCCCCTCTCCTGTCACCACCAGGGACACATCTTCTAAGCGGGAATCAAAGTCGATCAAGTCCAGGACCGTTTCGATTCCGGATTTTAGCTCCGCCTGGAGAAACACCAGGAGGGCTGCCCCCAGACCTCCTGCCGCCCCGGAACCAGGCATTTTATCCGGATTGATCCCAAATTCTTCCAGGATCACATTCCGATAGTTCTCCATTCCTCTCTCCAGTTCATCAAGGACCTGAGGGGAGCCGCCCTTCTGCTTTCCAAAGGTATAGGTGGCTCCGTCTTTCCCGCATAAGGGGTTATTGACGTCACACATAGCGGTCAGCTTCACCTGGCCAATCCGGGGATGAAGGCCGGAAATATCCATATGGGCAACCCGCTCCAAATCCTTTCCCGTTCCTTCCAGCTCTTTTCCCTCTGAATCCAGGAATTTTACCCCTAATGCCCTCATACATCCCATTCCGCCGTCATTGGTGGCGGAACCGCCGATTGCAATGGAAATATCCGTAAATCCCCGGTCCAGAGCATCCTTTATCAGCTCCCCGGTCCCATAGGTTGTGGTGTTCCTTGGGTCCCTTAAATGTCTGGGAATCAAGGGAAGCCCCGATGCCGCCGCCATCTCAAGGACCGCCCGTTTCTCATCCAGCTTTCCATAATATGCGTTTACAGGCTCTAAAAGCGGCCCGCAGACGGTGACCGGGATCTTTTCTCCCTGAATGGCTGCAATCACCGCGTCCGTGGTTCCTTCTCCCCCGTCTGCCACAGGGATCCCGGTGCATTCCACCTTGCCAAACACTTCTGCTGCAGCCTTTTTAAGCAGTTCTATGGTCTGTTCACTGGATAGAGTCCCCTTAAACGAGTCGGATGCAAACAATAATTTCATATACAAAGTCCTCCTTTTGCCAGTGAATATTCATTCTCTTTTTTCATTAATGCAGGATCAAAGACAGGATAAAGATTTCCAGGATTCCTGCGATCCCTAAAATCAACGTTGCCATTGTCTGGGTTTTATACCCTTTTTCCGGAGTCATGGCTCCAAAGTTCGTTACCACCCAGAAATAAGAATCATTTGCATGGGAAACTGTCATAGCGCCTGCGCCGATAGCCATACAGGCCAGAGTCACCCTGACTGGGCTTTCCAGGCCCAGCATTGGAAGCAGAGGAGCCACAATGCCTGCGGTGGTTGTCAGAGCCACGGTAGAAGAACCCTGGGCGCTCTTTAAGATCGCCGCCAAAAAGAACGGGAAGAAAATTCCCATGGTGCTGAGTACGGAAGCGTGATCCTTAATATAATTCACCATATCCGTGGAAGAAATCACCTTGCCCAGCACGCCGCCGGCAGCCGTCACAAACAGAATCGGACCTACGGTCTTTAACGTATCATTGGTAATCTCATAAAATTCTTCCATCTTACCGGCTCCTTTTAACTGAAGGATACCGCACAAGGTTCCTACTGCCAGAGCTATGATGGGAGTTCCTAAAAATTTAATGACATCAACTCCAAAACCACCCATGCCGGCCATGGCTGCAATGGAAGAAAGAGCCATAAGAAGGATGGGAACAATAATGGGAGCCAGGGCGTTGACACCGCCTGGGAGTCTGCCGAATTCGGCTACAAGCTCGTCATAGGTTTTTGCAATCTCACCCATATCTGCTTCATCCTCAGACCGTACCTTTCCTCCAATGTATTTTGCATAGAAAAATCCGGCAATCAACGGAAAGATGGAACATAAGGCGCCCATTCCCATGACAAGAAGAAGATTTTCCCCAATGCCAAGGGTAGATGCCGCTGCAATGGGACCTGGCGTAGGAGGAATAAATACGTGGGAAATGTAGAGTCCTGAAGAAAGTCCCACTGTCATGGCTACGGATGATGCGGCGGTTCTGTTCACCAGGGCTTTCCGGATTGGATTTAAAATAACGAAACCGGAATCACAAAATACCGGAATGGATACCACCCAGCCCATCATCTCTATGGCAAGGACCGGATTGTTTTTTCCAACAAGCCGGATTACCATGTCGGCCAGCTTAAGGGCTGCGCCTGTTTTCTCCAATATGGTACCGATCAGCGCCCCAAGGATGATAACGATGCCGATGCTGGAGAATGTGCCGGAAAATCCGGCTCCGATTACGTTTGCAAGGCCGCTTACTTTGGTCCCGTCCTCCAAGGTCTTATCCACCAGGGGTATCCCTGCAATAAGCCCCAAAAGCAGAGAGATACTCATGATGGCAATAAACGGATGGATCTTAAACTTGGAAATTGCAATGATCATCAGGATAATTGCCAGTACAAAAACAAAAATCAGTGGTAAACCTGTCATAAAATGACCCCCTTTTTTAACATTTGCAACAGTTTCTGCTGTTTCATGGGTATCATATCACCATTAAACCAAGACTTCTACAGCCGTGAGTATCAATATGACCATTGATTTTTGTACTGTCGATACAAAACTAGTGTTCTTTTCTTAAAAAAGTATAAAAGGCTTCCAGAAAAAAACGGTCTGCCGAAGATTCCAGGGGATTGATGTTAAGGATATCCTTTATCTTATTATAACGGTACAGAAGCGTGTTCTTGTGTACAAAAAGCTCCTTTGACGCGGTCACCAGATTATAATTTGTCTTTATGAGAACTCCGGCAATTTCCATAAATGACTTTTTAAAATCACTGCCCAGCTCTTTTTCATAAACATTGAACATCCATTGCAGCTCATTCACCGGCACAATGGAGCGGACATAATTTCCCGTATAATCGTAAAAAAAGGCGGCGGAGCCAGTATCCACGTTTTCCTCCAGCCACTTGCAGTGGCGGTAGGCATTGTAGTACTGGGTGAAATTCTCCTGGAAAGAGCCGATGTAAAATTTACACCTTTTCTCCTGCTCCCGAAGCCATTTTAAAGCGGTGCTTAAATATTCCGCAATGATGTATTTGTAATCTGCGAATACCTTGCGCGCCTGTTCCGGCATGGTTTTAAATATAAGGATATGGCTGCTGTCCAGGATAATGCTGACATCCTCCGCCCCGTGTCTGGGGCTGCTTTTGATCATGTCCAGTAACGGCTCCGGCCTCATGTCCTCCAGCTTGCACAAAATAGGGATCCGGATGATGTTTTCCGAATAATTAAGCTGCTTTGCAACGCTCCGAAGCTCTCCCGGGTCCGGATATTCCACATGGATCAGAAGATGGGTAAAATGCTCCTTCCGGCTCCTCCTTCGCCTCAGTTCTTCCTGCTGCTTCTCGTATTTCAGCATGGCTTCAATGGCCATTTTGGTGATCAGGGCCACAGGCTTTATCTCTCCCGGATTTCCGGTGATCCCTACCACTCCCTCCCGCCTGCCGTCAATGTTTATGACCATGTTGATCCCAGGCTTTACGCCGGGGTAATCCTCTTCGTTGGAGGTGACCACAATGTCCTCGCTTCCGGTCACAATATAGTAGGCAACCTCATGAAACGATCCCACCCGTTTGGGATCCCTGCTGGCGATGATAACCCCCTGCTCATTCATAATGTTGATATTGTATTCCGTATATTGTGTGACCTGTTCAATGAATTTCTTTGCCAATTCCGTTTCTATCATCTGCGGCCTCCCAGAGCTTGTATTTTGTCTTACGAAATCACCGGATATTCCGGCATCTTAAAGGGAAGTCCCTTCCATTTCCATCTCTCCTGCACCATGACTTTTCTCATCATTTTAAGAAACAGCTTACCATACTTTGCTTTTTGCTTCAATAGCAGAGAAATCTGTCCTTTCTCTGGCGGACTCCATTCTTCATTGCCACGGTTTCAGGCGCTAAATATATATTTTACTTTTTTCATGATTTGTGGTAAATTATTTTTTATCAAAACGTTTTCAGGCTTTTCATTAACTATGGTTGAAAAAGGAGAATTTTATGCTGGAAGAAGATTTTATCATGCGTGTGATCCATGAAATGGTGGCAACTTTGCTGAAGTTGATTTTTCACATTGATTTAGGGAAAAATGAAGAACTGAATTTTAAGGATCAGGAGACGGCAGACGCATACCAGGAGCTTTTAGGTCTCATCCAGGATGGAAAGATCAATGAAGCGGAAAACAAATTGCTGGATGAGCTGGATTCCCAGGATATGGATCATTACAAAATGGCACTTATGTTTTATGAACATTTAAATCAAAAAAATTATAAGTTTCTTGAAGAACATGAGTTTTCCAAAGGCGAAATTATTGACGGATTAAAATACGTATCATCGATTTACGGCTATGAAGCCATGGCGGAAGCGCTTCTTGGAAGAGGCACTGATTAAAAGACCGCTGCTGCAGTAAAAAAAAGAAGGCATCTTCATATCTTAAGACACCTTCCTTTTTTCATTTATGGAACCATTACTTTGACATATGGGCGTTTAACTTATCAAGAAGTTCCTGCACCGGAACGCCGTGGACCATGCAGGCCTCTTCTAAGCTTTCCCCGGCAGAAGCCGGACAGCCCAGGCAATGCATTCCCATTTCAAAAAAGAAGGGAGCAGTGGTTTGGTCCGCTTGTAAGACCTCTCCGATTAACGTATCCTTTGTCACTGACATCATCATTTAAATTACCTCTTTTCTTTCCATATTTTTGTGTGGTGTAATTGATCCTTCTGAAAATAATCCGTTCCCTCCCTTTTGGAGAAATACATGTTCGATTCTGGGAAGGAAAATCCCCAGGGACTCTTTTAGTACATCCTCTACGGTTTCTACAGGTAGGATGGTAAGCTGGTTTTTCACCTCTTCCGGTACATCCTTTAAATCACTTACATTATCTTTTGGAATTAAAACCCTGGTGATTCCGGCCCTTTGGGCTCCCAACAGCTTTTCTTTTAAGCCACCAATGGGCAGTACAGCTCCCCGCAGGGTAATTTCTCCTGTCATTGCAAGCCTGGAATCCACCTTATTACCTGTAACCAGAGAAGCCAGGGCGGTGAATAATGCGATACCGGCCGACGGGCCATCCTTTGGAACCGCTCCTGAGGGAACATGGATATGAAGATCCCTTTCTTTAAAGTTAAAGGCGTTAAAAGGCAGTCTGGACTTTAACAGGCTTAAGGAAATTTTAGCAGATTCCTTCATCACATCTCCCAGCTTTCCGGTCAATGTGACCGCTCCGCTTCCCGGCATATCCGTCGCCTCTATGAAGAGTATCTCTCCTCCCACCGGAGTCCATGCAAGACCTGTGACAACTCCCGGAGGATTGTCGGGCTGTGCCTTGTCATGACGGGAAACCTGCCTGCCAAGGTACTCCTCCAGATCCTCTGCCTTGATATTAAAAGGCAGCTCTGCTTTTTTCGATACGATTTTTTCCGTTGTGATCCTGGCCAGGCCGGACAACTGCTTTTTCAGTCCCCGCACTCCGGCTTCCAGGGTATAGTCGCTGATGATCCTCTGGAGCACCTCATCTTCCAGCACCAACTGATCCGGATTTAGCCCATGTTCTTTTAAGACCGCCGGGATCAGATGATCCTTTCCAATGTGGAATTTTTCATCCAGGGTATAGCTGGATATGTGAATGACCTCCATACGGTCCAGCAGCGGGCCTGGGATGCTTTCCAGGGAATTGGCCGTTGCCACGAAAAATACATCGGACAGATCATAAGGAAGATCCATATAATGATCCGTAAAACTGTTGTTCTGTTCCGGATCAAGGACCTCCAAAAGCGCGCTGGCAGGGTCTCCGCTAAAGCCGCCGGACATAATCTTGTCCACTTCATCTAACACCATGACCGGGTTGGTCTTTCCTGCCTTCCGGATGCTTTGGATGATCCTTCCAGGCATAGCGCCCACGTAGGTCCTCCGGTGGCCTCTGATCTCCGATTCATCCCGGATGCCTCCCAGGCTTATCCTGATATATTTTCTGCCAAGGGCCTCTGCAATGCTTTTTCCAAGGCTTGTCTTACCGGTTCCCGGAGGCCCCACAAGGAGCAGGATGGAACCCTTTTTATCCTTGTTTAACTCCATGACCGCCAGGTGCTGGATGATCCTTTCCTTTACCTTTTTCAGTCCGTAATGCTGGTCATCCAGAATCCGTCTCGCCTCGTCAAGGTTGATATCCTTTGCTTCCTCCTTCTTCCAGGGAAGCTGGACCAGAAGATCCAGATAATTGCGTATTACGCTGTAATCCAGTTTATTAGGCCCCTGATCCTCCAGCTTTTTCAATTCTTCAAGAGCGGCTTCTTTTATCTCAGGCGGCATTCCTGCCTCTTCAATCTTGCTTAAATAATCCGGCTCCTTTTTCCCCTCATCCTCCTTGCCTTCATTCAGCTCTTCCTGAATGGCCTTTAACTGTTCCCTGAGCACGGATTCCCTGTAATACCGGTTGGCTTTTTCAGAGAATTTCTCAGAAATCTGCATCTGCAGTTCAATCATTTCCTTTTGCTTCAGCAAATAATCCAGGAAACGAAGACTTCTTTCTTTTAAGGACCGGATTTCCAGCAGTTCATATCTTTCCTCATTTGGAATCTGAAGAAATTGGGATAAATACACCATAATGGAATTTAAATCATTAAACTCATTGACGACCTTCTGGTACTGTTCTCCGCCTGAAAATTTGGTGCTTATTTCATTGGTAATATTTTTGATGTAGACGAGCATTTCTTCCCGGCTCTTTTCATTCAAATCCTCATGATCCGGACTGCGCTCGTATTGGGCATATAGAATGCCGTTTTCTGCCTGCAGTTCCTTGATATCGACCCGGTCCCTCAGCTTAACGGAAAGCATAACTCCTTTTTCCGTCTGATCCAGTTCCGTGACTTCAAAAATCACGCCTGTCCGGTAAAAATCCTCTTCCGTCTTAGGGTTTTTACCAGAATTCTGTTTCAGGGGCAAAGCTATTTTTACAGCTTCCTGGTTTTCCAGATACGTCATCTGCGCTTCGCCAAGAGCTTCCAAACGAACCGTGGTTACGACGTCCGGCAATAAAACTTTGTTGGATATTGGGAAAATGATTCCTATGTGATCATTATAATTATTTATCATAGTTTTATCCTTTCTGTGCGTAGTCCTAAAGTGAATGTTCATTTAATATAGTATCTTTTTTTGCGAGACTCCTTTGTAAAATAATTTCACAAAATAATCCCGCTAATAAAAACTTATTGCAGTATTGCATCCTGTATGATTTGAATCATCTCCTGAAGCAAATCCTCTTTCTGTGCTTCGTCTTTGCGATTATCTACAGCAATCGCCTTGACCGGCTGAAAGATGATGGCCAGCAGATTATCTTCCCTGTAATTCTTTATGAGGTTGCTCCTCTTCATCTCCGACATCAGGCTGTAAATATTACAGATGCCCTTTTTCCCGGAACAGTTGTTGGCTAATGAGGGGCAATTGGAAAACTGCTCCACAAAGCTGAAGATTTCCTGGTTCTCTAATATATAAGTATAGTAGCTTCGGATGAGCACCTCGATCTGCTGCCGTCCCTCCATATCCCGTTTTATGCTGTCTAATAAATAATCGTAAATTTCTTCCGAGTATTCCAGGTAGATATCGTGCAGCATATCTTCTTTGTTCTCAAAGTAGATATATACGGTTGCCGGCGAAACCCCTGCCATCTTTGCGATTTTAGAGACAGAAGTGCCGTGAAAGCCCTCCTGCAGGATCAGCTTGATTACTGCTTCTTTTATGCTTCTCACTTTTTCGTCGTCTTTTTTTCTCATGCCATCACCTCTATGCCTTTATAATAAATGATCGTTCACTTATTGTCAACTATTTTTTAAACCTGGTCTGTATTTTTTCTAAAATTCTTCTGACTGAACCCATACATGAATTTATAATAGCTTTTCCTTTAGAAAAGCCTTGGCCCCGGAATAAATGGCATTGCCAGGCACGATTCGGCTTGTTGCACCTGTTATTACCGCTGTTTTCCTGATCAATGGTCAGGAAAACAGCGGCCTGTTCAATCTCTTATTTATTCTCTGCTCCTATCATAACACTCCCCTTGTCATTGAAGCAGATTGGAAAACCAGCTTATGCAGCCACTTTCTTTAACTCTTTTAGATAAGCATTTAAAGCCTTCATGCCTCCAAGCTGATATTGCTTTATAAATTCAGTACCTATGATGGCGCCGTCAGCACCATTCTTCATGACTTCCTTTACATCCTCGGCAGATTTTATGCCAAAGCCTACGTAGGCCGGTATTTTTGAAACAGATTTCACTTTCTTCACAACCTCCACATATTCCTCAGGAAGCTTGTTAAAGGAACCTGTCTTTCCTTCTCCAGAAACAACATAGGCAAACAGTTCATTATGCTTCAAAGCCTTTGCTATGCCCTCACGGTCAAGAGACTGTCCCAAAACAGCGATCTGGTTGGGAAAGGATCCAGCTTGATATTCCCCATCAACACATAGAAAACCATCGTATAGATTCTTTGGCACATGGGAAAGGCAAAAATGTTCAACGCCTTCCTTATAAGTCATTAATACGACTTTAAAGGTAAAACGCTTACGGATCTCCTCCAGGGTATGTATCACTTCCCTTTTTGTTAAGCCTTTCTCCAAAACCTCCTTGTGGGTCTGCCGGATCACCCCTCCATCTATATAAGGATCGGAAACAGGGATACCGATTTCAACATAACCCGCCTTTTCCTTATCCAATAACTCCAGGATCTGAAAAAAGGTTTCCTTATCCGGATAATGCAGCGTAAGATAAAACACCAGATTCTTCATCAGACGCCTCCGAACAGCTTAAGGATCCATCCTAAGATGGGACCGTAGAAGGAATAATCCGTTTCGCTTAAAATACGCATAATCGGCGCATAGGTCCCAATCATGGGAAGCAGCAGGGCCTGTCCGAAAATAAGGATCAAGCCATTTACAAAAGAGCCGATGATGGCACCCCTGCGTCCGCCGTGGGCATTTCCGAAAATAGCTGTAACTGCTCCGGTGAAAAAGGTAGGGATCAGGGCCGGAAATACTACGACCGGATAATTGACAAGTCCCAGGATCATCATACCCATCAGCCCGGCGATCAGGCTGGTCAGAAAGCCCACGATCACAGAATTAGGATAATTAGGGAAAAGCAAAGGAATATCCAGTCCAGGTATTGAATTAGGTATGATCTTGTTGGCAAATCCGTGGAATGCGGAAATGATCTCGGAAAGCATCATTCTCACTCCTGTTATAATAACTGTGATCCACATACCAAAGGACAATCCTCTTAAAAAGCTGAATACAACGATATCCTGTCCGCCTGTTATATTTTCACGCACCCAGGCCGGGCCGGAAATAAGGCTTAAGATTAAAAAGAGAACCGTCATAACAATGGTAAGGGAAATGGTCATCTCCCTTAAGAAATTAAGCTTCTTGGGAACATTTAAGTTTTCAAGGTCATTTTCCTTATTTCCAAAGGTCTTTGCAAGGAGAGAGGAAACCAGGATTCCAATGGAACTGGAATGGGCAAGGGTAAAGCCCTCTCCTCCCTTTACCTCCTTCATAAATACCGCCACATAGGCGCAGGAAAAGGTCATATAAAGACCTAATAAAACGGAACCGGTGATCACCAACGGCACAAAAGCCAGGTTTGTTCCGAATTTTAACAGCGCCGCAATTAAACCGGCATAAAAGAAGGATACGTGAGCTGACAAATGTACATATTTAAAGCGCGTAAACCTTGCAAGCAAAAGGTTTACAAGAAAGCCCAGTGCAAAGATCAATGCCATTTCCGTACCGATCCCGGAAAGGCTTTCGCTTTGGGCTGCTCCGATATCCACGGAAACAGCCGGCATTTGGAATATCCTGGAAATCATTCCCTGCAAAGGCAGCAGAGACATACCAAGGGTCTGCCCTCCTACGTTGATCATGGTAAAGCCGATCATGGTCTTGATCACGCTGGGAAGGATCTGATCCCAGGTTTTCTTCTGGGCCGCCATACCGACGATCACAACAATTCCAATAATAAAAACAGCCTGGCTGAAAACATTATTAATCAAATACATTACTACTCCCATTTTTTCTCCCTTCTAAGGCTGCCCTCAGCCTTATCATTATCTCTTGTTTATGGCTTCAAGAAGCTGCTCTTTTAAATACTGCTTATCCATCATATTGTCGATGCGGATTATGTGAGCCTTGGAATCTCTTAAAACATCGGCAAAATCTGAGGTGGTGATCAGAATATCATAAAAATCCGGGCTTACAGAACCGATATCCGAAGCATCCACCGTTGCGTCAATCTTTTCAGCTTCAAGGATCTGTTGGGTAAATAAACGAAGCATCATGGAGCTTCCCACACCTGCACCGCACACTGTAACAATTTTTATCATAATGAATCCCCCTTTATAATTTGTAATATTTGCTCTGCAGAATCTGCATTTGTTATTTCTTCTACCTTTTTTGCATCCATTAAAATGTCCGCAAGCTCGGTAAGGGCTTTTAAATGAGATTGGTGGTCAATGGCACAAAGGCCTACCACGATCTTAACCGGGTCGTTTTTCGGATGTCCGAATACAACAGGTTCTTTTAATGTCACAACGCTGAGGCCGATATCCAGGGCGCCTTCCTCCGGTCTGGCATGGGGCATGGCGATTCCCGGTGAAATCACGATATAGGTCCCGTTTACTTCAACATTTTTAAGCATTGCCTGGATATAGGCCTCATCAGCCAACCCCTTATCCACAAGGAGCCTGCCGCTTTCCTTTACGGCTTCATCCCGGCTTGCTGCCTCAAATTTTGCTTTGATTAAATCTGCGGTCAGAATTTCTTTTAACATCGGTTGATAAATTCCTTTCTTTTGTTCCAAATTTTCTGTAATTCCTAAATATACACTCAATTCATTTTTTAAAGGTTCCAGCTTATGATTTTCGATCTCCACGTATTTGCCGATAATGTTCATCACCTCAGCCAAATGGATCCTGGCAGTGAGAAAGGACATCTGGCTCTGTATCTCCTTTATATCATAATCCGATAAATAAGGGCTTACCTTCAGTACCTTTGTGTCCTTCCACTGAAAGGGTACCGTGGAGATGATTAAGTCAGGAACATGCTCCATGAGCCACAGCGCAGCATTTCTCACGCTGAACGTTCCCAGGATGTTCACATGGAAAATGGCCTGGAGCCTGCTTTTTAATATCTCCGAGGTGCTGATGCCAGCATTGCATACAATGATGACGTTTGGCGTCCTGCGGATCTGTTTTTCATTTCTCTCTATTACAGAAGCAAAAAACAATGTGAAATAGGATATCTCATGTTCATTAAAGTGCACCTTGAGCTTTTCCTCCAGCACCTTAACGCCTTTTGCCACTGCTTTGTTAAGCTGGGAGAAATGTTCAAGAACATAGCTCAATAAAGGATTTTCCGCCCACTCTCCTGCCAGGGCCCGCTTATAGGCAGGGCGCAGATGATTCAGCAGTCCCTCGTAAAGCTTGGAATCTGTCCGAAAAGCTTCAAATGGATATTCCTTTGCAACGGCGTCAATAAACTGATTGGTTACCAGATTAAAGGGCAGCCATTTTTCAGACAATTGCTCCTCGGATTTGACCACAGAAGCTTCTGCCAGCTTATTGGCCAGATAAAAGCAGTCATCAAGGGATACCTCCCGGCCAAAGATTGCCTCGATCTCCCTGTGGCGCTCTACAAAAGCCTTTTCTTCTCTTGTCAAAATATCCTTGGAGCCCTGGGTAAAGGCTTTTCCTATGGAAATCCTTGCATAAGTGACATAAAAGGCAATCAGCATACGGTTAAAGGATACATCGCTCAGCTCTATATTAAGCTGCCTGGCTACATCGTCGAGAAAATTTTCACAAGAATACAGAATCTGCAAATTTCTTTTGCCCGTCCTATCTTCAAAAAACAGGAGATCTTCACTGATGGAAAGGATCAAAAGATTCCTGATGTTCCGTTCCTTTCCTGAAATCCCATACCCCTTAAAGGGCGTGGCCTCTACTGCGATGGAATGAAAGCTGAGCATTTCCTTAACTTCTTTTAAATCACCGATAAGGGTATTTCTTGAAATATCAAGCTCTTTTAGTAAGTCATCTACCGTAAACTGATCTCCCGATAAAAGGATGGACTCAATGATCCGCAAACGCCGGATTCTGGGATTCCATAAAACATAGTCCGAAGTGGAATGGATCAGGCTCTCAAATTCAATCACCAGAGGGGACTTATAAAACATCTTCCCCTTATCTGCATTGATTTCACTATAGCCGGAAGCCTCCAGCAATTCATTTAATTTTTTAATATCGCTGTAAATCGTCCTGGTGCTTACAGAAAACTGTTGTGCCAGCTCCGGGACAGTAAACTCCTGTTTGCTCTGGCAGACAAGACGGAAAATTTCAGGAAGTCGGTTATCCATGGTTTCCTCCTTTATGTGTTGAGTATAGCATTCCAATGAAACCGCCTGCAAATCCAATTTGCTTCACTTTTTTTGAATGGATGAGGATATGGCGGTTTACTGTACATTGGAAACTTCATATTGCCCGCTAATAGTTTTTTTGCTAATATGATATTACAATAAGAAATTTATTTTAACATCAAAATAATTTATGGATATCATGGAGGGCGGCTATGAGAATAGAGGAAATTACGTATGTATCTAAAAATGGCAAAAAAGTTGTTTTAAGAAGTTCTGAGATATCCGACTCCAATGCATTGCTTGAAAATCTGGTGAGATGCGCCAGGGAAACGGATTATTTAGGAAGATATCCTGAAGAAATCAACAGAACCATTGAGGAAGAAAACGCTTATATTTGCAAGCTGCTGGAAAATGAAAAAGGCTTTGATATTTCAGCCTTTGTAGATAATAAGCTGGTAGCTAATGGGACGATCTCCTGTATCAGGGAAAATATAAAAACAAGACACAGGGCCGGATATGGGATTTGCGTGTCAAAAGATTACTGGAATATGGGAATCGGTGATATGCTGACAAAATGCTGCCTTGATCATGCAAAAAAGTTGGGCTACGAACAGGTGGAACTTGAGGTCGTTGCTGATAATAAAAGAGCGGTCCATGTTTATGAACAAAATGGATTTAAGGTATGCGGGACCATTGAAAATGGGGATAAATTAAAGGATGGTACATCTCGGGATTTACTTATGATGATTTGTAAATTATAGGTTGACAGGTTGGAACACTAATATTTTGGTGGAGTAACTACTACTACTAACGAATTAAAATTTGTACCATTGGAAAAAATGCAGCCCTATCACTGGACAACTAGCTTATTCAAAAGAACAATTAGAACATTTCTCTGAATAGGATCATGCGCATTTTTCGCAGTACGCTTTTCTGCTGCACTGTAAATCTGCCAAATTAGTATTTGACGTACTTTGAAAACTTAATATTGATAGTTTAGAAGAATTTCTTGTATTATTAAATAAAGAAAATCGGATTTTACCGACGATGGAGGTTTTATATGAATCCTGAAATATATGAATTTGATGCAATGATTCACAAGGTTCCTGACATAGACGGCGCATATGTGGAAATCCCATTTGACGTAAGGGAGGAATTCAGCAAGGGGCGTGTACTTGTTCACGCTACGTTTGACGGCGAGCCGTATGACGGACAGGTGGTGCGAATGGGTACACCATGCCATATTATTGGATTGCGCAAAGATATCCGGGCGAAAATTGCGAAACAGCCGGGTGATATGGTTCATGTAACTTTGCAGGAGCGGGAGAAAAATTAAAAAGTCAAATTACAAGGGGTAATCCATTAAACTCCAATTTAATAATAATCAGGAACTACTTTTACAGATTGGAGGAGGATTGTGAAATTAAGATACGTAAAAGCCGAAAAGAAAGATGCAGATTTATTAGTAAATATTTATAACAAAGCATTCCATGGGGATTATGTGAAATATGGCGAGTGCCCTGCTTACGGCAAAACAAAAGAAGAAATGGCGGCATCCATTGAAAAATTTCTGAAACTGATTATTTTTTATGAAGACGCTCCCATTGGGGCGATTTCAGTTGATGACAGAGGAAATGGAATATATTATCTGGGCTGCCTATGTGTAATACCTGAATACCAGGGCAGGGGAATTGGTACACAGACATTTCATTATATGCTGGACCTTTATAATAATTGGAAAGAATTAACGCTGGTAACCCCTGCAGATAAAGCGGAAAATATAAAATTTTATACGGAAAAATGCGGTTTTATAATAGACCGCCTAGAAATGGATGGAAAGGTTCAAGTGGCGCACTTTTTATTAAAGAAGTGAATTTCAATCTTTTCCATGAAGTTTTTATACGAAAAACTTTGAAATTCACTTAAAAATCAGAAACTTTATATTGCATATATCTTCTATCACATTTTCGTAAATTTTAATTCAGGCAAGATAATTAAAACTTGAGTATACGAAACAATCACAGAAGGTGCTACTTTACTAAATCATTATATTCAGGGTGTTTTTCAAACCATTTTATTGCATAGGAGCATGTCAGAACGGCTTTTTTACCTTGGGAACGTAATTGTTTTGCGGCAGCTTCCATCAGTTGTCCTGCCACCCCCTGGCCTCTAAGGGAATCATCTACATAAGTATGGTTGATATTGACGGTATTCTGGTCAACTGCCGGAAAGGTGACCTCAGCAAGCAGATTGTCATCAGAATGATAAATTGCGATCTGATCTGGTTTGTAAGTAAAATTCATGAGTGTTACCTCCTTTTTCATAATAAAGAGATTATATCACCTGCAATATGTGACATCAAGGAGTGATTAAAAGATTGTTTTGCCCAGGGGGCCATAAAATTACAGACCATAGTGGAAATCAGGGTTTAATATATTGCTGCTGCTGGAAACTTCATATTGATAGTTGGTCGGATACGTAGTATTCTATTCATAAAGATAACTTGAACGTGTGAAGGGAGAATCTAATTGGATATCAATAACACAGATAAATTACCTGGACAATATATTTGGAAAGACACTGTCGGTCTGATTACAAAGTCGTTGGGAGAAGCCGCAGGAAGCAAAAAAATTTATGTAAACATTGATTATGTCCCACCAAAAACATACAGCACAAAATATCATAGTCATTCACAGCAGGAAGAATTTTTTATGATCCTTTCAGGAACGGGAACTTTACGCTTAAACGATGAGGAAAAAATCATCAGACAGGGGGATTTCATAGCAAAACCGGCTGGGCAAAAAATCGCCCACACATTCTATAATTCCAGTGACGAGATCCTAACCATTTTGGATGTAGGAACCAAGGAAAGTGAGGATACCTGCTATTATCCTGATGAGGATATGTATATGCAAAAGTCCAATGGATCAAGGCGGATTTTTAGCGGCACTGATTTAAATACTTCATGGTTTCCAGACCCGAATCCTAAAAAATAAGGTTAATTCCAATCAAACAAATGAAATAGGAACAGTAAAGCTACTAACTCCAAAATTAAGTTAGTAGTTTGTTTGTGCAATAATTTAATCAAGAAAACCGATATTTACTTTTTAATTCTAAGAGGCAGACATTTATGTCTTTACCTCTGATACTTTATCCATGAACAAGCATTCCGCATTCTTCACAATATAACCAAGTCGATTTATTACGAATTCTATCAGGTGTTTTAATCCTTCTGGCATTGGCATTATTGTATCCACATATAGGACATACAAATTTTGTTTCACCATACCAGCCTATTTTTTCTAATGCATTTAATCCAGATTCAATAAAAACGAAACACTCATCTTTTTTTGTTTGTTTTTCCATCGTAATCACTCCTTATATATCTTTTCAAATGTAGTATAACATATTCAGAAACAAAAATCAAACATATGTTCGATATCAGTCTGTATTTTCCAGTTGAAGCACTTAGAAAATGCAGTGATTTAACCTCATCAAGCAAGTCCCCCACTTCAATGCCGGAAAAGCATAAATGGTAGGTGGGGACTTACTTGTGTCAAACAAAGAAATTAGAAAAAGGATTTAGAACGTTTGAAAAAACTGTAAGCAAATTAGGCAAAATAACGTGTGACATAAAGGAGTATTGTCCAAATGCTATGCCTGTTACATTCCCTGCAAGTTTCCGGACCTGATAATTCAATGTATATATGGGATATGGCAATCGATGATTTAGATATGTAAAATATTTATTTACCAAACACAGAAGTAATTTGAATAATGAGAAAAATAATGTTGCAGAAATAATTCATAAACTAAATAACTAAATACCCTGAAGAAATGAGTTCCCGGAGCTTCGGACATAAAATAAACCTCCAAACTGATCAATTTTATGAACCGACCTCCAATTGTTAGATTTTTAGGTCTAACATTTGGGGATCGGTTCATTATTTTACATCAGCTTGGAGATTTACACAAACTTTAAGATCTCCTCTCCTGGAAGACAGCAAGTCTGGTTTTCCTTATGCAAACCTTCAAAGATTTTTCCCGTTTCCCTTAAATATCTGGTGGCACCGGACCTATAGTCCCTGCTAAAATGTCACATGATCACAACTGGCTGTAATTGATCAATTCCACCGAATATTTCTCCAGCATATCTTTTGTTTTGCTGCTAACAAGGAAATCCAGTTCTGCAAGGCGCTGCAGATTGTATGAAGAGGATTGGAGCAGATAAGAATCCACATATGCGGGATGGCTCATCAGTTCCACATATGGCCTGGAAGAGATATCGTCCATATGATCGTATACATAAGACAGCCCCGGTTCCCCGTGGTACGTGCGGAATTGTATAAAATCCACGTGGGGAAAGCCCGATATGTCGTGATTTCTCAGCGGCAGCCGGTATTTTTCAGCGAGTGTCCTGGCCGCGGCAGCCATAACAGGGTTGCTGTCTGTTGTGAATAAGTGGGAGTCCAGATGGGTCGGCTTTTTCCCCATTACCTCTACAAACATCTGGTATTGAGCCTCCAGCTCTGTCTGAATATCTTCCGGCAGATAAATATGAAAAGAAGATAGACTTCCCGGCTTAATAAAAGCTCCGTCTTCTCCGGTCAGGGTGGTTCCTTTGGTAAGAGGCTGCCCAAGGGCGATGTTTAAATGCAGGCCGACTCCCAGAAGGGGGCATTTTTCAGCCAGGGAGGCAGCGTGCCGGAAGCCTGGAGTATTGGTTAAAAGTGTTGTGGAGGTGAGCACTCCATGGAGATGAGCATCCATGATCCCGTAATTAACAGCCCGGCAATAGCCGAAGTCATCTGCATTTATAATCATTTTACACATAAATACGGTCCTTTCTGTCAGGCCAGCCTGGGCCAGTAGCCTTTGTTTTCTTCAATCAGGCGGTCCAGAATCTTTCTCGCTTTCTTGGCATCTGTAACAGTGCGGTTTAACGTCAGTGCCTGCAGTGCCTTTGTGTAGCTGCCTTCAAAATAGGCTTCGCAGGTCAGGCGTTCATAGGCGTACTGGTTTTCCAGTAACGCTTTATAAAAAACAGAGACAGGTCCGGTGTGGAATGGCTTCGGCCCGCGGCTGCCCAGCAGGCAGGTCACTTCCACAACTGCATCATCCGGAAGGTTCTCAATGATCCCTTCATTTTTAACCATAACAATATAGTATGCATTTTTATTTAAGTAGATGGCTTCCGCTATGGAAAGGATCATATCACCGTGAGCTTCGTTTTTTACTACATGGATTCCATCCAGACTGTTTTGACTGACTGCACGGCGGCATTGGGAAAACACCTGTTTTTCACGGCCATCCATGACTTCATTCGCTCTGGTATAATCCGGGTTTAGCTTGGAAGCCTTGTATTCGGGATAGATATAGTATTGGAGGTAGGTGGAAGGTATATATTCATCAAAATCATGAACCATATCCTGCACCAATGCATAAGTATCCAGCCAGGAAGGGTCTCGCTCGGCAGCATCGGCAGGCAGAAACCCCTTATCTTTTATCCGTTCCTTCAGTTGAGGAAGCAGATCCTGGCCGTCCTGATTGTAAAGATGGGTAAACCATCCGAAATGATTGAGCCCGAAATAGGTGGGTTCCAGGGATTCGGCGGGCACATCAAGCAGCTTGGAGAAAGAATGAATCAGGTTGATCGGCTGGTCACAGATATTGAGAATCCTTTTGTCATCAGGGAACTCACACTGGAGACCGTAGGCTACGATAGCGGCTGGATTGGTGTAATTTAAGATCCAGGCATTTTGACTGTGTTTACGCACATCCTTTACAATTTCTATCATGTCTTTTAAGGAACGAATCCCATAGGCAAATCCACCGGGGCCGCAGGTTTCCTGACCCAGCACTCCATATTCCATGGGGATCTTTTCATCCTTTTCCCGCATGTGATATCCGCCTGTACGGATCTGAACCATAACAAAATCCACGGAGTCATAGGCAGTGTCTTTGTTTGTTGTATAAATGACTTTTACTTTGGGAGCGTGCAGGCGAAACAGCAACTGCGCATATTCTCCGATAGGGGTCTGGCGTTCCGCATCAATATCATAAAGGACCAGTTCTGTGACCGGGAGTGTGTCCATGTGGCGGATAAATGCATTCAATATGCCAGGTGTCCAGGTGGAACCGCCTCCCACGATTGTGATTTTTAACTTATGTTTCATCTTTTTTAATCCTTTCCTGTATGCTGAGCATGATATAATGCTTTCACATCCCTTGCAATGCTTTCAACCTTCAAACCGTAGATAACCTGTATTTGATTGGCAGAAGGGCAGACAATGCCTGAAGCGCCGGTTGATTTTAAATTTTGCTCCTGGACCAGTGACTTATCCTTGATGGTAACGCGAAGTCTGGTAAAGCAGTTATTGATTTCACTGATGTTTTCTCTGCCGCCTAAATATTCCAGGATCTGTTCCGCCATCTTTGTTCCACTTCCGGAATTCACAAGTGCCGTTTTTTCGTCTTCTGTATCAGCCCCTTCATTTCTTCCGGGAGTGGAAATATTGAATTTTCGGATCAGGTAGGTAAATCCGTAGTAGTAGATAACCGCCATACCCATTCCAATCAGTACCACAAGGTACCATCTGCTCTGTGCTCCCCGGAAAATACCGAAAATCGTAAAGTCAATCAGTCCTGCCTGTACGCCCCCAACGCTGCACTGAAGCAAAGCGGCCGTCATGTAGCCGATTCCTGTCATGATTACATGGAATAAGAAGAGCACCGGTGAGATAAACATAAAGGAAAATTCCAGCGGCTCCGTAACACCTGTCAGGATTGAGGCGGTAACGCTTGCAGACAGCAGCGCCTTGACTCTTTTTTTGTTTTGATCATCAGCACACCGGTACATGGCGAAGGCTGCAGCCGGAAGGCCGAAGATGACGACCAGGGAGTGCCCCTGGCCCACATAGCGGGCGCCCATCTGGAATACTTCATTGGGAACCTGGCTGTTTGATGCAATGGCAGTATTGAAAATATTTAACGCGCCCATGACGGTCTGCCCATCTATGGTTGTTGTTCCGCCTACCGGTGTAAAGCGTACCACCTGGTTTAGAATATGATGAAGGCCGGTAGGGATCAAAAGCCTGTTGGCGGCACCGTATACAAATGGCCCGAATACTCCAATGGAGTTGATCCAGCTTCCGATCAGTCCGATGAAGGTGTTGAAGAACGGCCAGATGAAGTAAGATGCGATTCCTGCAAATGGAATGGTGATAATGGTAATCAGTGGGACAAAGCGTTTTCCGCCAAAGAAATTAACGGCGCTTGGAAGCGTGATGGTGTAGAACCGGTTATGTAAAGCGGTTACAAGAAGTCCTACCAGAATACCCCCGAATACATTCATGCGGAGTGTGAAATATCCCAGCATGGTCTCATACTTGGCATTTACAATGGTTGCGTCCACCTGGGACAATCCCTGTTCCATGAGCGTGCTGATGCTGGTGCTTTCAACGGTGATGCCCTTCAGTCCCAGAATGTAATTTAACGTGTAATGAAATACAAGGAAGCCCAGGACAGCGGAAAATGCCGCGGTCGGCTTTTCATCCTTTGCCATTCCCATAGCAATAGAGATACAGAAAAACAAAGGCAGGTTTCCGAATACCAGTCCGGCCAGCCTACGGATAAAACCAATAAAATTCTGGACGTATACAAGATTTACAAATGTTTCCCCTACAATTGCGCTGTTCTGCATTGCTGCTGCAAGTCCGCTGAATATACCGGCGACTGCAATGGTGGAAATGGGCAGAAGCAGCGATTTCCCGAATTTTTGCCAAAACTCTTTCATTTAAGACCCTCCGTCTCCTTAATATAATGATTTCAATACCGGCATGAAATTATAGCTTTATCATATAGGATTAATTTTGATTTACAAGTGTTTGGAAGTATATTATTATTTATATACGAAAAGTATAATAAAACACATAATGTGTATTATTTCACATCAAGAGAAAAGGGCTCCGGAGGATGAAAGATGAATTTTTTTGACCAGTTGTCAAACAGGGGAATAAAACTGAATCCTACAGAAGAAAGAATTGTCAATTATTTATTGGAACATTACGGTGTATTACAGGATTTAAAAATCGCCAAGGTGGCTGAAGAGTTATACCTGTCACCGAATTCTATTGTGAGGCTTTGTAAAAAACTGGGCTATCACGGGTTCAGTGAGCTGAAATATCAGATTATACATGACCGGAAGCAGTATGGAATAGATGCCGCTGAACAACAGACGTCTGTTATGGACAGCTTAAAGCAGACACTGGCCATCAATTCACGGCAGAACATTGAGAAAACGGCAAGATTGATCTATGACAGCCGCCAGGTGATTTTTTTTGCACTGGGCCTTTCCAGGATCGTGGCTTTGGATCTGGCAAAGAAGCTTGAGCATTTAAATAAGATCATTATTGTTCCTGATGACCGTGATAACTGCATCCTGTATGCCAATAACCTGGTACCGGGACAGATCGCTTTTTTCATCAGTTATTCCGGAAGTACCGATATCATATGTAAGCTCTCTTACATTGCCCAGACCAGAGGAGTTCCCATGGTGACGCTTACAGGAATGAGTCAGAACCCGATTTCCGGCAGCAGTGTGGTAAGTCTGTATGCCTATTTTAGGAAACTGAGCTACAGGGATGCCGATATTACATCAAGGATTGGTTTTTACCTGGTTACAGAACTGATTTTTGAAGAATATATGAAGCTTTTTCGTTTGGAACAGCAGTTAGAGGATGAAATTGATTTAGAGGACATGTAAGAAGTTGCCGGTCGTCAGAGCAGGAATACGATATTCATTAATGATACAGAGTAAGGGGGAAATAAATGGCTAAATTGTTTTTTAGATATGGCGCAATGGGGAGTTCTAAGACGGCAAACGCACTAATGACCAGATATAATTATATTGAAAAAGGAAAAAACGTTTTGCTTGTAAAACCTGATATAGAAACCAGGGATGGAAAAACGAAGATCAAGTCAAGAATCGGACTGGAAGCAGATTGTATTTTGTGGTCTGAATTCAAAAATTATGACGATAAGTTAATCAAAGAATTAGATGCGGTAATTGTAGACGAGGTGCAATTTCTTTCTGAAGATGATATTGATCAGCTTTCCAATATTGTTGATGAATACCACATTCCGGTTTTTTGCTATGGTCTTAGGATTGACTTTACCTCTCACCTTTTTCCAGGCTCAAAACGTTTGATGGAATTAGCAGATGAAATTGAGGAACTAAAAACAGTTTGCTGGTGCGGTAACAGTGCTAATATGAATGCAAGAATTGATGAAAATGGAAATATAGTCAGGAAAGGGCAGCAAGTGTCAATGGGTGCAAATGATAAATATATTTCATTGTGCCGTAAACACTATAAGGATGGCAAAATCAGACAATAAATTTATACGGAATGCTTATTATGAGCCGGGGTACAGACCCCGGCAAAAAAACAGCCGTAAAAGAACACAAGTTCGATTTTGGATAATAAACAAGCGGCAGAATTCCCTGCCAAGGCTCTTCTGCCGCTTTTCATTTAAAGATATTATAAATCAAATGTGCCAATAAGATGCAGGTTCGTCTTTCCGATGCAGAAACCCCGCAGCAGAAATCGTCAGCTATCTTAGTACGCCGTTTTCATCGGGAATAAATGTCTTGGCAGATGTTAACATACGGCCATCTTTTTGAAGATAGTATGTATTTCCCTCCAGTGTGAGAAAACCTGTTCTCATAATACCAGTTTCAGGATCCAGGTAATACCAGTCACCGTTATGATTTAGCCATCCCGTATATAACAAGCCATTGACATCATAAAAATACCATGAACTGTCTTTTTTTATCCAACCGGTTTGCATATCCGGTTTGCCGGAATTTGGGAATACCATGATCTTTGAAACAGTATTATCCTTCGACCAAACCAGGCAATTGCGTCCTTTTGACAGATCATGGACCGTAACAATGTTACGGGTTAAATATGGAAACAGTTTGCTTTGATCAGTTATACTGTATTGCTTTCCTGTATCAGAGGTGAGGATGCCGGTATTCCCGTCTGAGTTTACATTCATAGACGCTACAGTAATGTATTCCGGAACCTGGTAATCCGCCGGGATTTTACAAAGCACTGTAATGGCATTTGACATGGGCGGCAGGCTAAGGGTCATAACCGGACTAATGTCAGCATAGATAAATTCCCCTTCCTGTATCTGTTCTGCTGCTACAGGATCTCCGCTGACGGAATTTAAAATCTTTGACTCAGAGGAAAGGTTCAGGATGATTTCCTGGTCTGCACCGGCAGCATCTTTCCGTATCATTCGGAGTCCGTTTTGGGAAACCCAGGTCACTGTTCCGTAAATGCGTATGGAACTGGGCAGCGGAGATGGTTCCTCTGCTTGGGATATAACAGTACTCCCTGATAGGACGATTGCCAGGCAGCTAAGAGTGGTTAACAATAGTTTAAAAAATTTGTTCATGATTTGTCCTCCTGCTTTTAATAAAATAAGTATAACAGCAGAATCCAAATTTTGGCATTACAATATGTTTACAATTTACTTAATGAAAATTAGGATTTGATTGATTTAGGATTTGACGTACTGGCGAACATTGAAAACTTAATATTGATAGTTAGAAAGGTTTGTTGTATTATTTAATAAAGTATATCAGAATTTTGTTAAGCAGTTATAATTGCATACTTTTTATAATAGTGGAGGTTAACCATATGGAAAAATTTGATGAATCGCTGTATTTAGTTTGGATGTATGAAGATGGATATTTCCCCAATTTTTTAGTTGATAAGGTCAAGGCCCTTATAGTTGATGTTGTTAATTATTTGGAATCAGGAGAACATAGCCTTGACGACATTCAGTCAAGATTTGATAGCATGACAGAAGGTATAAATGTTTTAACAGATGAATTTGACGAAAATGATAGCGAATTTGAAACAGTAGCAAGAGACTCTGTAGGGCAAACTGTTGAGCATATTTTGAAGCATTTTAACATTGATATTGATGTGGAAACTGCTATAAGAAATCGGGACTGGTAAAACGAGGTTATAAGCATAAAGCTAAGTCAGCAAATACAAATTTAATAATGTAGATCAAAAACTACTAACTATCAGTATTTAGTTAGTAGTTTTTTCATGCAGTAATTTAGTCAGGAAAACGATTATTTTTATAACTGCAAGGTGTGTGGAGATTTCAAATGGTATCAGGGATATGAAGAAATATATTATAAAGACTTACAGATCTACGAGTGCTATTTTCACGAGGGAATCGTAAAGTAAAATAATGATCATAGCAGGGCTGTCTTCACAAACCATTAACAGTTTGTCCGGATAAGAGCAGCCCTTGATCATATCCCAACTGGCATTGCCTGATTTTTCGCCCGATTCATGGCAACTACTTTCCCCATGGCTCATATAATATTACTATCAACAACCGGAAAGGAAGTAAAACTATGCCCCCATTCCCACCTAATAATACGCCCCCGGGTGGCCCGATGCCTATGGGACCTCCGCCATCAAGGACTCCCCAAAAGCCTGCACAAATGCGCGCCGGAACTAAAATGGTCAGTCCTGGATCTATGAGAAATTGTATTGGACGATTTACTTATGTCTGGTTAAGCAACGGACAGGAGTTTTGGTTTTTCCCCGTCCAGATCTGGGCGAATACCGTGGCAGGTTTCCGATGGGATCGAAGATTTGGCTGGTCATATACCGGAATTTCACTAAACCGTATCGATATGTTTACCTGCACTTAATCATCAAAACGGAAAAAAGGAATCCCGGCAGCGGGGTTCTTCCCTTTCAGCATTTTCGTAAACGACTGTTTTCTTCACCTCAAAAAGCGATCCTTAACGGGTCGTCTTTTTGCATGTCATTTTCTTTTCCTCTTGGGATTTTCAGGGAACCACCCCTTCTCCACCCTATTGGCTTGTTCCGCAAGCTCTTTGATGCTCCATAAAAGAGAGAAGCCCAGGACTGCCAAAAGCGCCGATGGAATCCTTCCGGCAGAAACAAGGGATAAGCCGATGCACACCACTCCCCCCATCAGAAAAACCGGCCAGATCCTGCTGCTAAAATAATATTCCGCTTTAATAACAACCGGATGCAATAATCCAATGATGAGAAACGTTCCGATACCAATGAAGATTCCTTCATAATTCATATTTGTCACCAGCCAATTCATTTATAGTTGTTTCCGACTTATCCGCCTGCCGCGTTTTAATGACAAAAATAAAAACATAATTATGCAGAAGGAAAGCTCCTGCAAGAAGCAGACGTATGACCGTATTTTCAGTTAATATAAAAGAGATCGCCATCATAACCCCTGCGGCCGCCTGAATGGTAAACTTCTGCTTTCTTGTAAGTGACCGGTCGTACTCATAATGTTTTACGTATTTTTCATACAGGCTTGTGCCTCTGAACCAGCAATTAAGTTTCTCAGAACCTTTGGTGAAACAAAACAAAGCCAGCAGCAAAAACGGAGTGGTAGGCAGACCCGGCAGAACCGTTCCAATGGCCCCCAGGACCATGGCAGCAATTCCAATACAAATATATATGGCTTTTTTCAATAAATAAGACCTCCTGTTCATTCCTGTTGCTGTTTATCATCGCCCGGCTGTATATCATTTATAAAATAGTATTGGAGCTGCCATATGATTATTCGAGACATCCGGTGATCTTTTTATTAAGACACCTGGTCCATCCGTTCTTTTCCGCCACATAAAGGGCCTTCCGGATAATAGGGCGGCTGTTTTCCTCATCCAGCGTCCATTTATGAACCCATGTTTCCGGATCGCCAAAGCTCATACAGCCAAGACAGAGCCGAGATACGTCCAGGCCGGTGTTTCCAAGTTTTACATACTCCATATAAATTCCCTGCTTTCTTTATTATTTTAAACAAGTCTACTACTTAGAGTCAACCCTAAGTCAAGTACTTTGTTCTGTCTTTGTTGTAAAATTTAAAATTCCGCATATATTATAAAGATTAAATAAAAATCCTTAAGAGGCCATAAATGCGCATAAGCGATTTAGGTACAATCACACAACTGGGACGAATACTGAAAGTTGAAAACGCAATGGTTACAGAAGTTTCTATCCGCAGCAGAACTACCGGATATCTAAGCATTATCTACGCCAGGCCTGAAGTAAATGAAACTGTGACTGACTCTTTAAGGCTCAATGTAAGCTTTGATACTGACATTCTGAACTCCTTCGGCCAGCGTATGTGCTTATGTGACATCCAGGAAGGCATGTGGATAGACTCCATATTTTCGCCGATTATGGAAAGGCGCATTCCACCACAAGCTAACGCATATTTAATTGTTGTAAGAACATACAATCAACCACCACTGAACTCTACTACAGATCGAATCGCAAAAGTAGATATCAATGATTTTATTTTTTATACTGGAGACCCTGATGATGCAGATAGTCAGATAAAATTTAATATCGGCAGTACATCTACTATTCGCGATAAAAATGGCAACCCGGTTCCTTTTCGTTCGCTGCGCCCTGGTTTATTAGTAAACGTGACTCATTCCGATATTCAAACCGGAGATATCCCCCGTCAAGCGGAAGCATTCCATATCCAAACATTATAAATATTACTTAATATTGCCAGCAGGTCCCGGTGAGCCTGCTGGTTTTTTTGTTTTATCTTGATTTTTCAGCCTCATCTGCTCTGGCGGTGATCTGGCCGATTCCCCATAATCCAGGAAACAATCCGTTTCCCGCTGCCGGGATAATGCAGCAATAATTTCAATTCTGCCTCTCTTTTTTTTGAAATTTCTAATTTTTGATAACAGAGCTTTTTATAACACATATATTAGTATAAAATATAAAAGCGGTGACTAACTGCATGTCTAATTCTGAAAACTCAAATCATGATGCTGCTAAAATACCAACCTTCCCTGCTGACTATGGACCAAACCCTTTTGTTATTGATCTCAACAAAGCAGCAGAACAAAATGATAATTTCCGTTCGACTTTATGGACAGGAACTTATTTACAGGTCACTCTGATGAACATTCCTGTAGGTGAAATTATTGGTATGGAAGTCCACCCTAATCATGACCAGATTCTACGGATAGAAGACGGTTTAGGCTTGGTTCAGCTAGGTGCAGATAAATTTTCAATGTACGGACAATACCTGGCATTTACTAATTATGTTGTTTTTGTACCTGCCGGCACATGGCATAACATTATTAATATCGGTACTGGGCCACTTAAAATATCATCTTTCTATGCCCCTCCCAATTATGAATTGGGTACAGTTCAAAGGACAAGAATCCCTGATTCCACCATGGAAAACAGCCTTTAAATAAAACTTTTTTTCATACAGCCGGCAAGATTTTCCCGATCTTGCCGGCTCCTCCCTTTTATAGGGACTTTCCCTCTTTATACTCCTTTAAGTCTTCCCTTATTTGATTAACTTTCTTCCCCTTGGTTACAAAAAACTACCAGCACAATACTGGTAGTTTTTTGTTTTTAAATCACGGATAGATTCTCATTCAGCCTTCCTTTGGAACGCTTACCGTAAAGCAGCTTCCCTGCTCCTGCACGCTCTCCGCCGTCACAGTTCCCCCATGAGCGGCAACAATGGATCTGACAATGGCAAGACCGATACCGGCGCCTCCGGATTTTCGGTTCCGGGATTTGTCGGTCCTGTAAAAACGTTCAAAGATCAATGGAAGTTCCTTTTCCGGAATCCCTATTCCCGTATCCTTAACCTTAACGATCCCCCACCGGTCCGTTTCAGATACCTGGATCCCTATGGCTCCGCCCTCTAGTGTATATTTGACGGCATTGGAAAGCAGATTGGCAACGACCTGGCTGAATCTGTTTTTATCCGCCTCAGCAAAGACCGGTCCGCCTTCTATGGAAAGGGATAAGTTCTTTTTGCTGATTTCCCCCTTCATCGTATCTGACACCGTACAGACGATTTCCAGCAGATCAATCCGGGATTTATTTAAAATCAGGTTTTCACCCTCCATCTTTGCCAACTGCCCCAGGTCCTCAACCAGGGTCCCAAGACGCTTTACCTCCTCATGGCAGCTTTTCAGCCGTTCCGGCGTCGGATCCCACAAACCCTCTATCATGGCCTCCAAATGAGATCCCAGGGCAGTCAAAGGCGTCCTCAGCTCATGGGCCACATCCGCGGTCATCTGTTTACGAAGCTTTTCCTGGTCTCCGAGAGCATCAGAAAGATGATTGATTGCGTCTGCAAGGTCATCAAGCTCCCGTATCTTTGTTCCAGGCTCAAACCGGATGTTGTAATTGCCCTTTGATATTTGTTTGGCAATATAAGCAGTCTTTGTGACGGGGCGGGATATTCTCCGGGCAAGAAGGCACCCTACCACCACGGAACAGGCGCTGGACAGGATTCCAATGACCAGGAGCACCGTGTTCATGACGTTGATGAAATTAAAATCAGCCTCGTTCATGAAAAACGGGCCGTAATATTTAATAGAGACAGACCCCACTTTTTTTCCATTTTGATGGATCTCATAGGTGTGGTCTATAAAGCCGCCCACAGTGCCCCTCTCTTCCATCCTCGCTGAAATTTCATTCATGATCTGCCCGCAAAGGCTCACGTCATGGTTTTCCGCATCCCACACCATGTTTCCCCCTGCATCGTAGAGCTTCACAATATACCCGTCATACAGGGAATTCATACCGATGGCATGAACGTAGTCCAGCTTCCAGTTCCGTTTAAAACCATCGTACTGCCTGCTTAAATCATCGACGATATCTTCCCTGCGCTCCTGCCCCAACTGGGTGATGTATTTTTCAAATTCCCGGTTTATAAACCAGTTGGAAAGAAGGCCGATCAGCCCAATGGTAATCAGAAGCGTCAGCAAAATAGAAAGGGATAACTGTTTTCTTAAGCTCTTCACTCTCCATCCCCTCCGAATTTATATCCCAGCCCTGGGATGGTCCGCACATACACCGGATTCTTAGGGTCGTCCTCCACCTTTTTCCTTATATTCTTAATGTGACTGTCAATGGCCCTGTCATATCCGGCAAAACCTTTGTCCAAAGCCGCCTCGATCAGTTCTTCTCTGGTAAAGACCTTCCCCGGGTATTTGACGAGAACGGACAGGATTTTTAATTCGCTTGGTGTAAGAGTCAGGCTGACTCCCTTTTTATTGACCTCATTTTTCTCAAAATCCATCACCAGATCCCCGTTTCTCCAGGAATTCCTTTTGACAAGGGGCACCAGGTCACTTTCCGTCCGGCGGAGAACAGCCTCTACCCTGGCATACAGTTCTTTTAAGCCAAAGGGCTTTACCACATAATCATCTGCTCCAAGTCCCAGGCCTTCCACCACATCGCTTTCATCCACCTTGGCGGTCAGCATGATAATGGGGACCCTGGATTTTTTGCGGATGGCCATGCACACCTCTTCTCCGGAAATATCCGGCATCATAAGGTCCAGAATAATAAGAGAAATATTTTCCGAATCAAATATTTCCAGAGCCTTCCTGCCGTTTTCTGCAGGGAATGTGCGGAATCCCTTGCTTTCCAAAAGCAGGCAGACCACCTCCAGTATTTTAGGTTCGTCATCCACAACCAGTACATTTTTGCTGCACTTAAGCATCCTAGCACCTCTATCTGTTATATCATGAACCTGGGGTTCATGACCGGCATTCAACCTTTGCGCCGATGAGCAAGCTCATCTTCACTCTCTTGCGCTCATTATAAAATAAAACATGAAAGGCGGGAACCGCTCCACTTCGCGGTCCCCGTCCTCTCTACTTATTACTCAATAACATCATAGCCCTGGTCTTCAATTTCAGATTTGATGGTTTGGGCGGATGCCTGATCCGGGTCATGATCCACAGTTACTGTTTTTCCTTCCAGATCCACCGATACACCGGATATGCCGGATAAAGCACCTACCGCATTTGTGATTGCCTTAACGCAGTGTTCACATGCCATTCCATCTACCTTTATTACTGTTTTTGCCATTTGAGTTACCTCCGTATGATTTTTTATTTTAAATTAAAAGGTTTTAAAAACTTATAGACCTCCAAAGTCTTTCCCTTTTCCATTACAGAAACCGGCGCATATACCCAGCCTTCCACCTTCTCCGGATCAACACCGGCTTCAATGAGGGGTTCGGGATTCAATACAAAAACAATATCCTTATCCTGATCTTGATTTTTTACGGTATTTGTTTCCATATTTTTTGCCCATTCAAACATATTGCCGTCTCCCAGCTTTACCCCATAGTGGTCAAGGTCCATATGGTAGTTGATCGAATCACGGTGCTTATTTACGATCTGCTCATAGGCGGTGAGAGGAGTGATATCTCCCTTATAAACCGATTGATCGGTTCCCAGCTTAGTTCCTACCATCAGCATTCCTTCATAGGCTGCGTAATTTTCCGGCAGCTTTTCGGCATCAAGTCCTGCACTGACAAACGGGGCCGCATCAAGCTCCAGCATGACGTCATGAAGAGCGCTCCTGCTGTAATCCTCACTCCAGATGAAGCGTACGCTGCCATCGGGTGCACTTAAGGACCAGCCTGCATTGGTTTCATCAGCTTTCACATTGTCCGGAACCGTATTTAAAACCGCTTCAAAGGATGTAACGGACTCTTTTCCCACTACATCTAAGTTTCCTCCGGCTGTCTTTACAACCGCTGCCACAATCACCGCTACCAAAACAGCGGCTGTTCCCACTGCTGCAATTATTTTTCCATTCCTGTTCATATCCGGTCACCTCGTTCCTGTGGTTGGTTTAAATCGTTTCAGCCGCAATGCATTGGTCAGCACGGAAACAGAGCTTAAGCTCATGGCTGCCGCCGCAAAAATGGGGTTAAGAAGGGGCCCGTTAAAGAGCAGATGCAAAAGCCCTGCAGCGATGGGGATCCCGATCACATTATAACCGAACGCCCAGAAAAGGTTTTGCTTGATGTTGCGGATGGTCTGCTTGCTTAAGTTGATGGCTGTAGGCACATCCATTAAATCAGAACGCATGAGAACAATATCAGCGGATTCCATGGCTACGTCCGTACCGGAACCGATTGCAATGCCGATATCAGCCTGGGCCAGAGCAGGAGCATCATTGATTCCGTCACCTACCATGGCTACCTTGCGGCCTTCGGCCTGCAGTTTTCTCACCTCATCGGACTTATCCTGAGGAAGAACCTCGGACAGCACCCGGTCGATTCCTACTTCTTTTGCAATGGCCTCTGCGGTTCTCTTATTGTCTCCGGTGATCATGGCCACTTCAATGCCCATCTTATGGAGCTGTTCAATGGCCGCCCGGCTGGATTCCTTCACAACGTCTGCAACGGCTACAATACCGGCCAGGTTGCCGTTAATCGCCACATACATGGGCGTTTTTCCTTCTCCTGCCAACTGGTCCGACGCTTCTTCCATTCCTGTTAAGGAAATGTCCCGTTCAATCATCAGCTTCCGGTTTCCGGCAAGAATATCTTCCCCATTGATCTTCGCTTCAATTCCCCGTCCGGTTAGAGACTCAAAATATTCCGCTGCCAATATGGTAAGGCCTGCATCTTCCGCCCCGTGGACAATTGCCTGACCAAGGGGGTGCTCAGAGCCTTTTTCTGCAGAAGCCGTAAGCTGCAGTAACAGCTCCTTGGAAAGCCCTTCTGCGGTCAGAACATCGGTTACCGTTGGTTTCCCTTCGGTAATGGTGCCTGTTTTATCAAATACAATGGTGTTGATCTTATGAGCTGTCTCAAGTGCTTCTCCGCCCTTGATCAGAATGCCGTTTTCCGCACCTTTTCCTGTTCCCACCATGATGGCAGTGGGTGTTGCAAGACCCAGGGCACAGGGGCAGGCGATGACCAGAACTGAGATAAATATGGTAAGGGCAAACTTCAAATCTCCGGCGGTGCCGATATACCATGCAATACCGGAAAGCAGAGCGATCACACAAACTACAGGAACGAAATATCCGGAAACAATATCAGCCATCTGTGCGATGGGGGCTTTTGATCCCTGGGCATCTTCCACCAGCTTGATGATCTGAGCCAGGGCGGTATCGCTGCCGATCTTTTCCGCTCTGAACCGGATGGTTCCCGTGGTATTTAAAGATGCGGCATAAACCTGATCCCCATCCTTTTTATCCACCGGCATGCTTTCACCGGTGAGCATGGATTCATCAATGGCAGTGTGGCCGCCTAACACGGTTCCGTCTACCGGGATCTTTTCACCAGGCTTTACTAAAATCATATCACCGATTTCTACCTCGTCAATAGGAATTTCCTTTTCCACACCGTCTTCCACAATAATTGCCGTCTTGGGAGCAAGGCCCATGAGCTTTTTGATGGCTTCACTGGTTCTGCCCTTTGAAACAGCCTCCAGGGATTTTCCCAGCAGGATCAGGGTGATGATGACTCCCGCCGTTTCAAAATACAGGGAATCCACTGCAATGAAATGTCCTTCCGCAATCTGGAACATGTTATAGAGGCTGAAAAGAACAGCAGCCGTGGTTCCTACAGCGATCAGGGAATCCATGTTTGGACTTCTCTGAAACAGGGCTTTAAAACCAATGGTATAGAATTTATAACCAACACCAATGACCGGAGCCACCAGCAAAAGCTCTACCAGAGCATAAAGCAGGGGATACTCCATAGGGGCGATCCCTGCCGGGAAGGGCAGTTGGATGAACTTGATCATGGGTGCCATTGCAACGTAGAGGAGGGGCACGGAGAACACTGCGGACACGATGAACTTCGTCCAAAGAGTCTTGATCTCCCGCTGTTTGCGGGCACGGTCCTCATCTGCTGCATCTTCCTTATTCACTTCCAGAGCCTTGTAGCCCGCTTTTTCAATGGCTGCCCGTATGGCCGACATACGGATCTTTTGGGGATCGTAAGTAACCGTGGCTTTTTCCGTTGCAAAGTTAACCGATGCGCTTACCACGCCCTCCAGCCTTCCCACGGCTTTTTCCACACGCTGGGCGCAGGCAGCACAGGTCATGTCTCCGATGGGTATGGTCACATTGGCATTTTCGGACTTTTCCACTACCTCATACCCGATCTTTGCCACTGCTGCCTTTATGGCGGAAAGCTCAAGGGCGCTGCTGTCATATTCCACAAACAGCTTTTCACTTGCCAGATTTACAGTAGCCTGACTGATACCGGAAAGCTTTCGTACTGTTTTTTCAATTCTCTGTGCACAGGCTGCACAGGTCATGCCTCTTATATTTAAAATTTGACTTTCCATTCTGATTCACCTCACTATTTTTTTACTGCCTCGTCCTTAAGGCGTCCCCTTCGGCGTCGGCAATCATCACTGCTATACTAATTTTTTCCATGGCCTCCAAAAATATGCTATCCTGTTATCTTGAATTTTTCGAGGACCCATGTTATTATTATGGCAGTAATTGTGAAATTTGCAAGTATGCACTTTTTTGTTATATAGTACCCAAAATGATACTAAAGGAGGAAGTCTTAATGAATTGCGACCATGCAAATAATAATTGCCCGGTAGATACCACATTAGATATGATCGGGGGAAAGTACAAGGCCCTCATCTTATGGCATTTGATCAACAATACCCTTCGGTTTGGGGAGCTTCGAAAGCTCATCCCCCAGGCTACGCCTAAAATGCTCACCCAGCAGTTGCGGGAACTGGAGGCAGATCATCTGATCATCCGCACCGTGTATCCGGTAGTGCCGCCAAAAGTGGAGTATGCCCTGTCTGATCTGGGAACCAGCATCCGTCCTATTCTGGAAGCCATGTATAACTGGGGAGCAGATTACTTAAGCCAAAATGGCCTTACAGTAAGCTGCTCCATGAAATTTCCCACTTAAGTTTTTTAATAAGAAGCCTTCCAGTTGGCAAATATCTCCTTGGATTCCTTGAGGAAATCATAAGAGATCGTGATGGACTCGTCTGTCACGGTCTTATCTTTGTCAAAAACAGGCCAGGGATTGCAGCCCCCTGCCTCCACTTCTACCCGGTTCATAGGAAAGCGGTTCCCGCAGTTCTGGCATACAAGAACATCTCCTTCCTGCTTATAGTATCCTCTTCCTGAATCATAACATACCTGGCAGGTATTAAATGCCGTCCGGACCGTGCCATCCGGAGCCTTGACCGCAAGGACCTCCATCTGGGTGCCGTCTACATCAACAGGATAAAATTTAGCTGTACTTGAGATATCTTTTACAGGAATCACAAGCGATTCTCCTGGCCCTGCCTTTTGACCGCTTTCTGCCGCTGCCTGGGCCGTTTCTGTTTTCTCCGCCTTTTCCTTTGGAGCGCAGGCGGTTAAGGCTGCGGCAGCTATCACAAGCACCGTCAGCCTTATTAAAAGCGGACTGGGTTTCCTTCGGTTTTTCCTGTCGTTTTTGATCTGAAATTTCTGTAACATGAAAATGTACCTCCTGAATTTGAACTTTATTAATCCTTTTTCTGTCTGTCTCTCATAAAAAACATTGCTATGATAATACCAAAAACCGGAAGGATACAGTGCCAATGGCTCAATAATAAACTCATAAATCAGTTCTCCTTTCCTCTTTCTTGCCCATCATCTCAGAATACAGAGGTATCATTAAAAGGGGTCTCTTCACTTAAACAGATAGATCTCTGTTTATCCGCAGCAGGAACCGCCTGCTCCCTGGAAGGTATCTTCTGGCCAGATAAGGGTCTTAAAGCTGCTTATTTCTTTCTTAATTCCGTCCATATCTAAGTTATTTAAATCATCCACCACCTTGATATACCCATAAAAGGCATTGTCCCCGGTGGAAAAATCAAAGCTTCCTGCCGGTGTAAAATACAGGTTGTTTTCTCCCTTTTTAAGAGGAAGCTGGGTTGTAAAATCGGGAATAAGAAGCTCCGTCCCATAGGTGGAATCAGAAGTATTGTCAATGATATTCCATTCCACATCAACCCCGGATTTTACCACTGCAGCCGCTGGCTTAAAGCCGTCATCCGTAAGCTCCATGGTGATCCTTTGAATGCTGTTTCCGTACTCGTCGGTGGCATCTTCCCCAACCGCGATCTCATCTGTTGGAATCGTATAACCGGCGGCTGCCGGCTCTTCCGGCGCATATTGTTTTAATACGCCCTGCTCTTCAGAGTCTGTGCTGTTCTTTGCATCTCCTTCTTCCGTCACGTAGATGGTCCCACGGATCATTCCCATCCAGCAGCTATAAGAGATCTTTCCTGTTTTTTCAGGAGTGAATTCAATGACGTTTTCTCCGGTTTTAAAAGAATATTCAATGCCAAGATCCCGGATGATCATCCGGTTGTTGCAGCCGTTTATGCTTCCTTTGGGCGCATCAATGGTCCATTTTACCGGAATCCCCTTCTGAACATTGATGTTAGGATATTTTCCGGGAGAAAGGGTGCTGTTTATGATCTGCACTCCGTCTTCTATTTTTGTATCAGCCTTTTTCTCCTGCTCTCCGGCAGCATAGGCGCTGTTTCCTCCCTTGGAAAACAAGACCGGCGCCTGGAATCCCGATAAGTTTAACCCCTGGGAAAACATGGACATACCCAGAACCGCCACCAGCACTGCTCCCACTGTCATGACCTTGCTTGAAAACTTCTTTCCAAGGGCTGAGGAAAGGGCGCCAAGCCCAAACATAAGAGGTACGGTACCCAGGCTGAACAGAAGCATGGACAGAGCGCCGGAAAAGGGATTTCCCGTAGACAATGCATAGATCTGCATGGCCTGTAAAGGACCGCAGGGCATGAGGCCGTTTAAAAGACCTACGATCAGAGGGCTGCTGTTTTTCGATTTTTCCTTGTCAATTTTTCTTGCAAAGATTTTGGGCATCCTTGGATTCAGCCTGCGAAGCCATGGGAAAATCCCCAGCATATTAATACCCATGATGACCATAAACACTCCCGCAGCCAGCTTTAAAACTCCCTGAAGGGTATTGGAGAAGGTAACCACAGAGCCCAAGGCTCCCACCAGGAAGCCTACCACAGTGTAAGAGATCACCCGTCCCAGGTTATAAAGAAAGGTTGGTCTAAATGTAGAAAAACGGCTCTTTTGGGAAACCGCTTCTCCGCTGTGGGGAATGCATTGGGACAAATTGATGCCGCCGCACATTGCCACACAATGAACGGAAGTAACAAGGCCGATGACAAACAGCATTCCATAGCCCATCTTTTCATCTGCCAACTGGCTGGGGACAAGCAGATTTAAAAGTCCCAACTGCTGGATCAGCATATACAGGGAAACAATGATAAGCAGGATCCCTATGGCCCGGCTGGTATCCGGTCCATTTTGTTCATGCTCCGTCAATACCTGATAATCCAGACCTTCAATGATCCCTACAATGCTTTTATACGAAATAATATCCGTATCAAAAGTAATGACAGCAGTTCCGGCGCTGTAGCTCACCTCCGCTTTTTCGATTCCAGCCGTATTGCGCAATTTTTTTTCAATTTTATTTTGACAGCTTATGCAGGTCATCCCGCCGATTCGTATCTTTTTGGTTCTTACAGCAGATCCCATCGTCTGTCCTCCTTTTTTATTTCTGAAGTCAAGAATAGCAGGACGATTTGTAGAAGTTGTGTAGATGAGAATTTTTTTCAGGCAAAATCCTTTTAAAATTTTTATGCACTGTTTCGCCAGGGAATAAGACGGCGAAAAAAGACTGTTTAAAATTCACCGAAAGGCCTGATCCGGCATGTAACGTAAGCCCCAGCAAAACAGGCTGAACCACAGGCTGATACGAAAAAACACGCGTATACCGTTCTTTCAAATGATATACACGTGTTACTTATGTATTTAAAATCACTCTGCCTGGGAAAGGCGGTAAATCACTTCTCCCTTGAGCGCTCCAATAAAGCCCATGGAAACGTCCAGCTCATACTTGTCCTTCCAAAGTGTTTTCATCCTGCCTTTTTATAAGAATATACCGGCTCCATGAAGCCGGTATACCTTTTATCCCTGGTTTTCAAATTTCACCAGGGAAACCATGAGTTCTTCGCATATCTGCCGGACATTTTTTTGATCCGTTTCTATGATGATATCCGCGGCCTTTTCATAAAAATCCTTACGTTTTGCCATAAGCTCCTTTATGAATTCCACATTCATATTTCCATTTAAGATCGGACGCCCGCCATCATCTTTTACCCGTTCCAATATGGTCTCAGGGCTGGCAGTCAAAAGCACGATGAGGCTTCCCTTTTTGAGATTTTTTACATTTTCCTCACGCATCACAGCACCGCCGCCGCAGGAAATAATGGTCTGGCGGCAGCTTTGCAGGCTGAGGATCGCACTGCTTTCGCAGTTCCTGAAGTATTCCTCTCCGTACTGTGCAAAGATATCCTTGATAGGCATCTTCTGGTCTTCCACGATCATGGCATCCACATCCACCTCGTTCATGGCCAGCATATCCTTCAAATATTTGGATACCGTGCTCTTTCCTGTTCCCATAAACCCGATCAAAGCAATGTTATGATCAAACAGGCTTTTGCTTTGTACACATTTGCTTTCCTCATGGATCTGTTTAAAGATCCTTAATAATTCAGTGCAGTAAGAATGATCTCCTATGGCTGCAAGCAGATTTTCATGCTGGATATCTTCCTCTTCCGGCTGAAAGATGGGCAGCCCCTGTTCCTTTTTGTATTCCATGATCTCCGCCGCGCAGCCAAGGCGCTGTATCAGAAGCTTTAAAATCTCCGTATCACAGCGGTCCAAATCTTTTCTCACTTCATTCAGCTCTCTCATATCGTCTCTCCATAATTATCCTATCGTTCCTTATATTTTTTACATTATACATAACATGGAGGCAAGCTGTAAAGCAATTCTTTCCGTTTCTTTTCATCGTTCCCGCCCATGCCCTTTGGGCATACAGGTACACCGGCGGGTGTTTCATCATCTCAAATGGGAACCGGTAAAATTAAAATCTTCCTTTAAAAGCCGGAACCTGCTCACTTCCTGCTGAAGCATCTGTGCCTGGGCAGCCAGTTCTTCGCTGGAAGAAGAGCTTTCTTCTGCGGTTGCAGCGTTATTTTGGACAACTGCAGACACCTGGGATAAGCCCTGGTTGATCTGCTCTATTGCCTGCACCTGATAGAAAGAAGATTCTTCTATCTCCTTGATCGCCTTTTCCACAAGCACCGCCTTTTCTGCGACTTTCTGAAGTACCTTTGCTGTTTCATCTGCCAGCCGTTCACCCTCTGCAACGCTTGTAACCGAATGTGAGATTAAATCGGAGGTCTGCTTGGCTGCTTCCGCAGATTTTCCTGCAAGGTTTCTGACCTCATCTGCGACCACTGCAAACCCTTTGCCGGCTTCTCCCGCACGGGCGGATTCAACAGCCGCATTGAGGGCAAGAATGTTTGTCTGGAAGGCAATGTCTTCAATCACCTTTGTAATGCTTGATATCTTATCAGAAGCTGACCCGATTTCTTTCATCGCTTTGTTAAGCTTCCGCATGTATTCGTTGCTCTCATTCACTCCTGCCCCGGCCTGCCCAACATACTCCGCAGCCCTTTGGACATTTTTCGCATTTTGCTCCGTCTGTCCTGCTACGCTGCCGACGGAAGCATTCAGTTCCTCAATGGTAGCCGCCTGCTCGGCTGTGCCGGAGGCCAGAGCCTGTGCCGCAGAGGAAACCTGTTCTGCTCCCCCATTGACCTGCTCCGAGGAAGAGCTTATCAATAAAAGGGTCTGGTTTAAATCCCTTCTGATCTTCTGCAGTGCAAGCCCAAGGATATCCTGGTCAGAGCGAAGAGGCACTTCCCTGGTAAAATCGCCGTTGCTGATCCTGTCTGCAGCATCTACCTGTTTTCCAATGCTTTCAATCATTTTAGTGAAAGAATTGGCAAGCTGACCGGTTTCATCCTTTGAATCAATATCATGAAACTCCACATCCACATGGCCTAATGCAATCCGGTTGGCAGCATCCACCACCTGTCCGATTGGCTGGCTGATCATCTTTGAAATTTTTGTCCCTAAAAATATGGCCATACCGGCTCCAAACACAATAAAAAGAACCAGAACAACAGTCAGCCACAATGCAGTCGCATTATTAACTTCATTTGTGTCCCCGGCTTCAGCCATCCGATTGTCTATGAGCAGATTGAAATTATCAAACATTTTCTGGATATTGCTTGTTTCCTGAAAAAGCGCATCCCATGCAGCAGTTTCATCACCGGCTTTTGCCACTTCCAGACACTTCTCCACCGCCGGCTTAAAAGAATTGTTAAACAGGGAAACCGTTTCATCCAGCAGGGTAAGAGAATCAGGATTGGTGATGGTCTTACGGTAGGTCGCCGTACTGGTGAGAAACTTCTCTGATTCAAGATCAAAGCTTTGCTTTAACTCATCAAGCATTTGAACGTCTCCCGCATAGATTACCATGGCTCTGGAATCCACCCGGAACTGATACAGGCTTCCAACAGCCTTTATCAGTTCCTTCATGGGAGCCGTCTGCTCTTTGTACAAATAAGTGTCCATTTGGCTGATCCTGGCCAGTCCGGCGATCCCTGCGCCTCCCACCAGCAGCATAATAAGCGTCAGGCTTAAAAAACCCGTCAACAATTTCCGTGAAATACTGAAATCTTTAAAGCTTTTCATTTTACTTCCTCCCAGTTCTCTTTTGTATTATTAAAAATCGGACAATCTGCTTCCCCATCCTGGAGTGCGGCTCTATCCTTATTAGATATAAAACACTCTTTAAACCAGCCAAGCCAGAAACACAATCTGTAAAAGGCTAAACTATATGTCTTTTTTTTCACAATAATACCGTACAATTTTGACCTCCCCGGCAATACCTTCTTAAATTTCAGGGCCTAATAATCCCATTTACGATAATGTATTGATCCTGAATTAAAAAAGTGCATGGTGAATGCTGTATGTACCGTGGAAGCCAAAACATAGTCGCAGTATATTTGGTACTGCGTCTTAAGGGGGTTTAAGGTGATATTTATGGGACTTTTCAATTCCATGACGGAGAATCAGACGGCTATTAATTCCTGATCCAATCATTTGATGCAATAGAATCTTCCCCTTTGGGATTATGGTTTCTTCTTAAGAAAACTTCAGATACAGCATATTTTTTTATTGATCCAAAGGAAAGAGAAGATACATTGCCCCGTCAAATGACGATGAGATTGACGGCTCATATATAAACTTTTAGAAAAACACCTGCAATCTAGTACGAAAATTCATATAAAAACTCTTTTTTAATGGTGCAATTATTCGTTTACTTGATATTTGACAAATAATATTTTTCTGTTGTATAATGAATATTGTCGAAATATACATATAATTGTAAACGCAGTACCAAATATACTGCGCCTTTTTATCTAATTTGGTATACAAACGAAACAAATTTTTCACGTCTCATTTCCAGGTTTTAGTATATTTTTATGTATTCCAGAAAAATGATTCCCAGGCCCAGCCAGAGGATGAATTCAAAAACCGGCCAGGGCTTAAAGGCCTCTGGCCGGACATTTTTTTACATTTGTGTTTTTTATTCTGAAATCAATCTTTTTTCTCCGGTGATCTCCTGTATTGGTTTTATATCCTGAGTCACCTCCAGCACCCCAAGATACTCTCCTTCCTGACTCCTCACCGCATAATAGCGGATAAAAATATATTTTCCAGCCATATGAATCCAAAAATCTTCCTGATCTTTTCTTCCGGCTTTAAAATCTTCCACAATCTGTTCCACAATGTGGACACTTGCCGGGGGATGGCAGTTGGAAACATTTCTGCCGATAATGGCTTTTGTTCTTGGGAATGCCCGATCTTTTCCTTCGGAAAAATATTTCACCACATCATCCTTATTTACAAAGGTGATGTCAAAGGGAAGCGCATTCAACATGGCTGTCAGCTCTTCCACCTGAAATTCTCCTGAAGGAAGCTTTATAAGACCTGGCTCCTCTGCCTTTTTCTCTTCCTCCCCGCTCTCCTTTTCCTTGTCTTTTGCGGCAGGATTCCACTGGGGCACATGATCGATCATAAAACCTATTTCCTTGCTTTCATCGGCAATTGTCTTCCATTCTTCCTGAGTAAGCTGCTCTAAAAGCATGGGAACCATGATGTTTTCTTCTTTAAAAATCATTTCCGTGATCTTTTCCAGCAATTTTTCAATTTTCTGCACCAGGGCTTCGTTAAGCTTCGGGTCCTTATGAAGGATTTCCACTGTTTCCTTTACTTGGTCCCTGATCTCATCGTCCACTCCCCACATAACCTTGGGAGGGGCGGTGATTCCATATTTCTCCATATAGGGAAACAGCAGATTTTCCTTTTTCCCGTAATGAACGGATAAGTCCCTTAACCGGCTTACGCCTTGTTTGAGCCTTGAAAGCTCCTCCTTGCCCTCCATCTTTTCCAGGGACAGATACGGGCGGATTTCATTTTCAATGATATGAGCAATTTTCTCATTCTCTCTCACCAATATGTTTAAGGGATGTCCGGGAATTAAGGTGGGATCAGACGGCTGGTGGATCTCCTCAATGGAACCTTTAAAAACTGCGGCGTGCACATCACAAAGCTTCTGCACTTCCTCCACCGGAAGGCCCTCCGAGATCAGGGCAGTCTCAGCCGCAGAAATTTCAGAGGCAGATACGCCGTGAAAAGCCTCTTCAAACAGCTTCTTTACTTCTTCCACCGATTTTCCTTCATGGAGTTTTTTAATAATTTCTTTTATTGCGTTTTGTCTCATTTCACGATTGTTAATATATTCACTCATATAATTCCTCCTCAGACAGCAAAGCCTTTTGTACAAAAACACCTCCCTCTGTTCGATCATTTGATCATTTCCACAGAAGGAGGCGCCTTTATTGACTATTCTACTGTTATTACCGAAACAGGACAGCCCTCCTGCGCTTCTACCGCTGTCTGTTCCGCAGACTCGGGAACTTCATCAACATATGCTTCTGCAGGCCCGTCATCGCCCATTCGGAATACCTCCGGACAGACTGATGCACATAATCCGCATTCAATGCAGCCTTCTCTATCTACCGTTGCTTTCATATCAACAACTCCTTTCCCAAAGATATCTTTATTGTTGGTAATTTTTTTACAAATTATCCATTTACAAAGATATGTTTTATTTTTTTCAGAATATCATTGCCATGGCTTCTTGTCTGTTGTAGTTACAACATTTTCCATTTTTAATGGAAAAATCTGTAAAATGCTTGGCAGACTCGGATAATTGTGTGGAAATAAAGGAAGAAATGTGGTACATTTTTTCATAACAATTAATGCTGATTCCAAGGGAATTCATATTTGATGAAGGAGAAGAAATTGATGAACATATGGAATGAAATGTATAACAGGGCTAAACAGGTTCAAAATTCAAGAACAATTTCACCGTTTATTGAAGCAGGCGGAGTTGCCGCCGCTATATTAACAGCAAATAACAATATTTTTGTCGGGGTTTGTATTGATACAAGTTCTTCCCTTGGGATGTGCGCTGAACGCAATGCTATTGCAAATATGATAACCAATGGGGAAAGTAAAATAACTAAAGTCCTTGCAATTATGCCTGACGGAAAAGTCGGACCACCCTGCGGAGCTTGCAGAGAATTTATGATGCAGCTTGGTAAGGACAGCAAAGACATTGATGTGCTGATGGATAATGATACTTTAGAAACAGTGAAGCTTGGCGATTTATGCCCCAATTGGTGGACTGACAGCCGTTTTAACCAAACCTGACGGAGTATGATAAGGATATACCGGGAAATTGAAGGAATACAAGGACTATGGGATATTCACAAAATGACAGAAAATATATGTTGAGAAATAAACTTTAGCCAAGTTAATGTGACTAATAATTAAAATTGGGGGAGTGAAAAATGTGGAATAAAATGTTGGTCGAAAACTATTTTCAGGCATGGATAGAAAAAGATGCAGAAATACTTAAAACGGTCTTTTCAAATGATATTATATACAGCGAATGTTATGGCCCGGAATACCATGGAATCCAACAGATTTTAAAATGGTTTGCTGACTGGAACAAAGTGGGAACCGTTTTAGAGTGGAGGATTAAGGAGTTTGTTTCCGAAGGAAATACAACTGTTGTGGAATGGTATTTTAAATGCAATTATAACAATGCAGTAGATGGATTTGATGGAGTTTCTATTATTGATTTTGATGATAATAAAATGATTAAAGCATTGAAAGAATTTAAATCAAAAGCAGAACATTACTTTCCCTATGAAAAATAAGGGCATTACGCAGGGGATGCTGCAAAACCAACTCTCGTCAGCAATGCAGCATCCCCTTTTTATTATGCCGGTATCCGTTTATTATGCGTTCATGAATAATTCGATATCATCTTCTACTGTGCCGATTCCAGCGATTCCAAAGGTATCAACAAGAACCTTGGCAACGTTTGGAGATAAGAATCCAGGTAATGTCGGTCCTAAGTGAATGTTCTTCACTCCTAAGTAAAGCAGGGCAAGAAGTACGATAACTGCCTTCTGCTCATACCATGCGATGTTATAAGCGATAGGAAGCTTATTAATATCATCAAGACCAAATACTTCCTTTAATTTCAGCGCGATCACTGCCAGGGAATAGGAGTCATTACACTGTCCCGCATCCAGAACTCTTGGAATTCCGCCGATGTCGCCCAGCTCCAGCTTGTTGTATCTGTATTTTGCACAGCCTGCCGTAAGAATGATGGTATCTTTTGGAAGCTGTTTTGCAAACTCTGTATAGTACTCTCTGGATTTCATCCTTCCGTCGCAGCCGGCCATAACAAAGAACTTCTTAATGGCTCCTGACTTTACGGCATCAACCACTTTATCCGCAAGTGCCAGTACCTGATTATGGGCAAAACCGCCTACAATGCTGCCTGTCTCAATCTCATCAGGAGAAGGAAGATTCTTTGCCATCTCAATGATCGCCGAAAAATCCTTCTTTCCGTTTTCATCCGCAGGAATGTTTGGACATCCTGGGAAGCCAGCAGCACCTGTTGTAAAGATTCTGCCTGCAACTTCAGGAGTTTTTGGAGGAACAATACAGTTTGTGGTAAAGAGAATCGGACCGTGGAAGGACTCAAACTCGCCAACCTGCATCCACCAGGAGTTTCCGTAGTTACCAACAAAGTTGTCATATTTCTTAAATGCCGGATAATAATGGGCAGGAAGCATTTCTCCATGGGTATAAACATCCACTCCTGTTCCCTTTGTCTGCTCTAAAAGCTGTTCCATATCTGTTAAATCATGGCCGGAAATAAGAATGGCGGGATTCTTTCTGACGCCGATATTAACGGAAGTGATTTCCGGATTGCCATAGCGGGATGTATTGGCCTCATCGAGAAGAGCCATTCCCTTTACTCCGTATTCACCTGTCTTTAAAGTCAAAGCAACCAGATCATCGGCTGTAAGGCTGTCGTCAAGAGTTGCCGCCAGTCCTTCGTACATAAAGGAATAAAGGGACACATCCTCTTTCCCAATGTTGTAGGCATGCTCTGTGTAAGCAGCCAGTCCCTTAATTCCGTAGATGATCAGTTCTCTTAAAGAACGGACATCTTCATTTTCCGTAGCAAGAACCCCAACCCGGGAAGCCTTGGAAAGCATGGATTCTCTGGAATCCACGGTAAATACCGCGGCATCCTGGTTTCCGTCGTAGCCCGTATCTTTTGCAAGCCGGTCTCTTAATCCAAGAACCTTTACGATCTGCTTTTCAATTGCATCTGCATCAAAGTTTGCGTTTGTGATCGTAATAAAGAGACTTGTAAGTACCTCATGATTGATAGTGTTGATCTCTGAAACATCGGTTTTTGTCTTTACAACAATTTCAGAAATACCCTTTACCGCATAAATGAGCAGATCCTGAAGCTTTGCGACCTCCTCATTCTTTCCACAGACACCCTTGATGGTACAACCTGTGTTTTTCGCTGTCTCCTGACACTGATAGCAAAACATGCTCATATTCCATTACCTCCTAATTGTAAGTTTTCTATGCACAGCACTATTTTTTCGTGCTCTTGCTTTCTTTATAGAGGATACCATTACCGGAGAATCCTGTCTGTTGTTATTACAACGAACTTTAATATTTTTATTTTTTTCACTGAAAACCTTATAAACTTGTTTGAAGGCACCAGCCTCAATGGTCTTCCAAGGCAATAATACAGCAATAATACATTGGAACATGTAGTAGCAGTATGGATATTGTGGTGATAGAATAAATTCATGAGAAACCGTACTTAATTAGTATAAGGATATGGGGTGCAAAAAACATGATATTTTCAGACCCTGATTGTAATCATATTTTTTTCAGAAGTTTTCTTAAACAATGAACTCAATAAGTATTCTCTATATCATGGGTGAAGTCATGCAGCCGCTGCTGACCCATGGTATACGCCTTTGGGGACACCATGGATCTGCCATGAATGGTGTCAATAAAAAACGGCTATATCAGCATTTTGTCTCACCAAAATGCTGATATAGCCAGTCATGCCATGAATCATAACTTTTCTGCGGCAATTCCTTTAAGGGGTCTCATCATTGTTCCATGCAAACCTTTATAAATTTTCCCATAATCAGAATATAACTAAAAACGAAAACAACACCTGCGGCCATAAGAGGCCACTTTTTCTTTTTCTCCGGGATCATCAACCCAACCATAATCCCTACTGCACACAGGCATATCTTTAATAATGCAAAGTCCTTTACACTACATTTCTGGACAAATACGTCGGCACACTCACACATCCCTTTCATCCACACTGTCTCCTTTCATGATTTTTCTTCCCTGGTTCTTTTCAGTCACGTCCTGTTTGTCTGATCCACAGTTAGTATACGCTTTTGGAAAAATATTATTATATTCAGTGAAAAAATCCCAGTCCAAATTTTGACGCCATGGCTTTATCTAAGGGATGTATAAACGCAAAATCCAATAAAAACCTTGTGGTATTTCAATTCTATAAGCGAAAACACCGTCCAAGGCCCATAACATTTGTTTGGAATCCTTCACCGGAAAATTCTCATAATAATTTTATCTCAAATCTATTGACAGATCATTATCAACCTGCTATTATGTTCATTAATTTACAAAATATTCTATTTTTGAACAAAGGAGTGTGCTATGCAGGCAATTATCTTGGCCGCCGGAATGGGACGGCGTTTAAAAAAGCTGACTGAAAACCAGCCAAAATGCATGATTTCCGTAAATGGAATCCCTATGATCGAACGTATGCTGAAACAGTTGGATCATTGCCACTTGAACCGAATCATCATTGTAACCGGCCATAAGGGCGAAGAGCTGGAATCCTTTGTATCCTCTCTCCCTCTCTCCACTCCGCTCATGTACATTGACAATCCCGTGTACAAAACAACGAACAATATTTACTCCCTTTATCTTGCAAAGGACCAGCTTCTTTTGGATGATACCATTTTGCTGGAATCAGACTTAATTTTTGAACAGGAGGTGCTGACCCAGATCATAAGCGATCCTTATCCCAATCTGGCTCTTGTGGCCCATTTTGAAAGCTGGATGGACGGGACGGTGGTGCTGCTGGATGAACAGGATAATATTATGAAATTCCTCACACGGAAGGATTTCCGTTTCGAGGATATTCATTCCTACTACAAAACTGTCAACATCTATAAGTTCAGCCGGAATTTTTCCTCAACCCACTATGTTCCGTTCCTGGAAGCCTACAGCAAAGCCTTGGGAAACAATGAATACTATGAACAGGTATTAAAGGTCATTTCACTTTTGGATGACCACGATTTAAAAGCCACCAGGCTGGAAAACGGCTTCTGGTATGAAATCGACGATGAGCAGGATCTGGATATTGCGGAATCCATTTTTACAGATTCCCAAAGCAGGCTGTCCCGGTTATCAAAGCGCTTTGGCGGCTACTGGCGGTATCCCGGCCTTCTGGATTTCTGTTACCTGGTCAATCCCTATTTTCCAAACAGCCGTTTCATGGGAGAGATCAAGGCCAGCTTTGAAATCCTTACCACCAGCTATCCCTCCGGCCTTGATGTAAATAACCTGCTGGCCGCAAAATCCCTGGGTCTGGATAAAAACCAGATTCTCACCGGAAACGGAGCAGCAGAATTAATCAAGCCTTTGATCAGCAGCTTTAAAAATGCCGTCGGGGTTCTGCGGCCTTCCTTTGAAGAATATGGAATCTGTTCCCAAAATGCGGTTTATTTTTCCCTTACAACTCCGGATTATACATATACCGCCCAGGATATCATGGACTTTTACAAGGATAAGGAATTGGATGCCCTGGTTCTTGTAAACCCGGATAATCCCACAGGAAATTATATTCCAAAGCAGGATGTCCTTTCTCTTGCCCAATACTGCAAGACAAGGAGCATTACTTTGATCCTGGATGAATCCTTTATTGACTTCTCCTCCGCGGAGGAATCTCCGTCGCTTATGTGTCAGGAAATATTGGATGAGTATAAAAACCTGGTCCTTATTAAAAGCATTTCAAAGTCATACGGAGTTCCCGGACTGCGGCTGGGACTTCTCACCTGCAGTGATCCGGAAATTATAAGCCGGGTCCGGAAGGAACTGCCCATTTGGAACATCAACTCTCTGGCAGAGTATTTTCTTCAGATCTTTGAAAAATACCAATCAGATTACCAGGAGGCCTTGGAGCATTTTAAAAGGACCAGAGAAAAATTATACCGGTCCCTCCATTCCATCCGGCAATTGAAGCTTTACCCTTCTCAGGCCAACTTCATCATGTGTGAAATCATTGACGGCTGTTCCGCTTCCCAGATTGCAGAGTTGCTGTTAAACCGCTACAACATTCTGGTAAAGGACCTATCCCATAAGCCGGGAATGGAAGGCAGGGAGTTTATCCGCATTGCAGTCAGAACAGAGGCAGACAACGAACGTCTGGCGGATGCGCTGAAACATATATTACGTTAGTCAAATACCCCTCAGTAAGCTGTGGGCATGAAAATTGAAGGCGCGGCATGCTGCGGGGTATTTGCCCCCGCGGGAAGCTGCCAAGGTCAAGGGAGCTTGACTTTGGCCCGTTGCCTTCGGGAGAATAAAAGGAGGCAATCATTATGAATTCACAGGAAGCATCAAAGGAAACATGGAAACAGATCTGGACCCGGAAAGGCCAGGCCGACAGCTCCGTTACGGACCTGCTGGCATATGACGGCTATGAAGCCACAAAGGTGGATATGGAAGAGGTGGCCCGCCAGATAAACAGACGGCTGGATATAAAGAAAAATGACAAGGTCCTTGAAGTAGGCTGCGGCGCAGGTGCCCTGGCCCAATATCTGGACTGTGATTACGTAGGCATTGACTATTCCCCCACCTTGGTTCAAAAGCATATAGAGTTTCTCCACCATTCGGTCCTGGCCGGAGAAGCCGCAGATCTGCCATTTAAGGATAAATCCTTTGACAAAGTGATCTGCTACGGCGTTTACCTTTATTTTGATAATAAGGAGTATGCAGAAAAGGCAACAAAGGAACTTCTGCGGGTTGCAAAAAAAGGAGTGCTGATCGGAGAAATCCCCATGCATTCCCACCGGGATGAGCACCTGTTGTTTTCTAAGGAAGAATTTCAAGGCTGGGATATCAGCGATGGCTTTTATGACCCTTACAGAAAGGACCGGTTCAATGCAGTTTATATCTTCTCTTGATGAATATCTTATGGCTGTTTAGAGTGATAATCATGGATTGAGACTGATCCGGATCAGGTACTTAAATTTATAAAAGCCCGCTGATGAAGGCAAAAACAGAAAGGCTATGGCCGCCAGGCGGATAGCCTTTTTTGTTTCTATTCTTCACCAAATGCCGCCGGACATGGGCTGTTTCAGGCAAAAAGGAGCAATTCCATCAGGTATAGTTCTTTTTTATTGTCATATTCTCATATTCCTTTGGAGTATAACCCGTAATCTTTTTAAATACGGCACTGAAATAGTACTGGGTATCAAAACCAAGCATATCTGAAATTTCATACATCATATATTGATACGATCCAATCATTTCCTTTGCCTTTTCAATTTTAACCTCAGTTACATAGTCCGAAAAATTTTTTCCCATATGTTTTTTAAATGTGCTGCTTAAATGCCCCTGGCTGATATTCAGCAGGGAAGACATTTGGTTTAAGGTTATTTTTTCCCGGTAATGTTCCCGGATGTATTCCAGAACCAGTTCAATATACTTATCCTTCCTGCTTTCCTTACAGGCCTCCAGCACTTTTGCCACCTGATCACGGAACTCTTCCAGCCAGCCAGTCACGGCGCTTAAGTCAGACAGGCGGTTTAGCTGTCCTGCCACATCTAAAATATAGGGGAAGTTCTGCTCTTCTCTCTCTTCCAGCAGGAATGTAATAAAATAATAAAGGTTGCTGCATGCATTTACCGCCTGTGAACGGGATGGCTTACACTGGGTAAACAGTTGAATGATCTGGTTCATAATATTGGAAAAACCGTCCCGGTCATTGTGGCGGATAATGCCCGTTAATTCCTTTTTTAAAAAATTAATATTAAAGCTGCTGCTGTGACTGAGATTTTCTCTGCAGCTTTCCGAATAGAAAACAATCCGGCCGGAACTGTCAAAATACGTATCATTCATCGCACTCATGGCCTGGTAAAGAAGGTTCTGGATCTCATCTGCTTCCCTTACCGGCCGGCTGACGGCTATGGACACAGGAATCTCAAAAAAATCCTTCATTGCCTTACGCAGCCTGATACTCATTGCCTCAACCTGTTGTTTATAATCATTCATCCCCTCCAGCGAAAGAACAAGAATAAAACCATTTTGTTCCTTCCTCAGAAGACAGCTTCTGTCAAAGAAACCCTTTACCATTTCGAGAATGATATTTTCTGCAAATTTCATGGCTTTTTTCTGATCCGCCCTGGTAAATTTTTCGGCAGCCTCCTCAAATCCGTAATTAAAATGAACCAGCATCAAAAGAAGCACCGGATAACGTTCCCGGATCATCCCAGCCAGATCTTCATCGGGCTGCGTATCCCTGTCGCAAATCAAAATATGCCTGAAGTAATTCTGAATGCGCTGGTCTGCGGTTATCTCTCCGTCTTCCATGGCCTGTATCTTACGGTGGCTTAGATTGCATCGGTCTTTGGCTCTTTCCAGGGCTGCAATCAGTGCCTTTTCATCAAGCTCCAGTTTTACAAGATAATCAACCGCACCCAGGCGCAGGGCTTCTTTAATTAAAGAAAATTCCTCCAGGTTTGTTAAGAGGATAAAGACTGCCGTATATCCATTTTCTATAGATGCCTTCATAAAACTGATTCCATCCATAACAGGCATTTTAATATCGGATATCACAATATCCGGCTGAAGCGTCTCCATAAGCCCAAGAGCCTGCCGGCCGTTGGAGGCCTTCCTCACTATTTTACATTGATGTTCTTCCCAGTTGAGAAGGGAAGTGACCCCTGCCAGAATCAGCGGTTCGTCATCTACGATCATGATGCGATACATAAGTCATTCTCCTTTTGCCTTTGTTTAATACTTCAACGGAAGTTTTACGATCACCTGCATACAAGGCCTGCCTTGGTTTCCCCTCAGCTTTTCCCAATGATTTAAGGGCCTAAGTATCTTCTCTTCTGGTATTCCGGTTTCATTTCCACTATGGTAATAAACAGACATTTCTTATAAGAAAATGCGTATATCTCAATCGTTCCGCTCTTTCCTCCCGGCCTGCTGCCGCTGAAAACAGCATTTTTCACCTGGGGCTGCAAGGCTGATTCCCATCCCTGCATCCTCCAGGATGATGGGTTCGTCACCCCCTTTTCCAATAATTTTCATCATTTCACAGCGTAACCGTACTCTTCCATACACTGTTTTATGTATTCCTCATAGGCTTTTTCCAGCCACATATTCCTTAAAAGCGTCACCGATTCTTCATATCCTGCTCTTCCGTAGTCATGCTTATCCAGCACCTGTAAGATTCCCTGGGAGGCTCCATAGTTCAATACGCCACTGCTTTGTCCCGGCTCCATAAACCGGGTCTGCTCTGCCAGCCATGCCATTTCCTGGTTATCTCTTGGAAAATCAGACGTATCATATTCCACTTCCTCATATTCGATCCTTGCCTCCGGCCATTCATTGATCCCATGAATAATATCCCCCGGCTCTTTTCCTTCGGCCAATTCCTTCTCCACAAAGCTCCAGACCTTTTTCAGTTCTTCCGGATACTCTCCTGCCTTCATGCCGTAATACATATAGATTCCGATCCGGGCTCTGCAGCCGTTGTCAAACAGGGAGGGGTCTGCGCCGGCGTAAAGCTCCTTTAACTGCTCCTGGGATGGTTTCAGCCTCTCTTCCATAAGCCTTCCCTTCAGTTCGTCTCTGACTTCCATCTGGGTCCTGGAGATGTATTCCATCAGCCCATACTGGCCGGGTCCGTAAGAAATGCCTTCCAAAGACTGCCGCTTTTTATTCTCTTTTTCCAGGGACCTTTTTATGTCTTTCAGGGTGATATCCCCAGAGATCCCATACTGGGAGGCCATCACCCGTTCCACCGTATCCCTTGCCAGACGGTCCATGGCCATCTGTCTTAATACTTCCTTTGGAGTTTCTCCATGGACCTGGGTCTCCCAGAATCCGTCTTCATTTGGGTCCAACTGATACTTATTGTAAAAATCAGACGCAACCTGGGCCCGGCAGTCATTTTCATAAAGCGCCAGATGGTCCTGGGTAATGGTGCTGCTTCCAATTTTCATCACTTCATAGGAAGGCCTTTTCAGCCACAAGATCCCTGCCGCAAACAAAACCAGGACTAAAGCCGTTCCCATTATCACCTTCCATCTGGCTGCTTTCTGTTTCATCATTTCCTCCTGATGCTTACAATTTTTTTCTATATTTTACCATTTCCTGTGTCAAACGTCTCTCCATTTCATGAATTTCTTCCATTTCCCCATCCGGATCCTGGAGAACCCGTTTTCCTTCGTCAATCATCTGTTTCAGACTTATTTCATCCACATTGGTGTAGTCCTCCGGATTGATATTGGAAGCCAGATCAATGATGTAGCTTAAATTCTTTTTTATTACCTTTTCCGGTGTATAATCGGATTCCCACACAAGCGACGGCTTCCTGGCGCCCTCTTTGACCGTTCTGGAGGAATGGATGCCTACATAGTTGTTTTTGGCTGCCGTTGGTATGCTGATCTCAAAGGAGATTTCAGTTTCCCCGTTCTTTATGGCTCTGCGGACGGGGTCTGTCACATCCAGCTTCTGAATCAGGCTCTCTCCTGCCATGGTTTTTGTAAAGGAAGTTACCGGGTTTGTGCCCACCCGGGACGGGAAGCTGTTAAAGGTTACCGTCATACCTTCCCAGCCATTTTCCACCTGATAAATATCCGCACTGGTAAAGTCCGCACTTGGGGTGTCCGTAAGCTCAAAGGTCAGATAAACTGCCTGAGAAGTTTCCGGCACCTGGTCCAGGCTGAACTTCATAAGGGACTTTCTGGTGTAATTCTGAGCACCTGCATCATATTTTACAATCAGGCTGCCAGAACCGCTGAAATTTTTATCCCCATCAGATCCGCCCTGTACATAAACATCATCCATTGTCAGGGCGGATTCGTCGCCGACCTGCACCTGGACCCGCGGGGTGAACCCTGCCGTATTATAAAGTCCCTGAGGCAATACAAGCTGTCCGGTTAAATCATAGGTCCCCAATACGTCTTTCTGATAATTCCCTCTCTCCCATAGGATTTCCAGCTTATGGGTTCCACCGGCATTATCATAGACTTCCACTGTTTCAGGAAGGGGTAAATCTGCAAACTTTGTTCCAGGATCAGCCTTGATCCTGCTGAATTCTTCAGAAAGGCCGATGATTTCACATCTTTCAGGCTCCAGCACTTTTAAGGTGATTTTGCTGGTCCGGCCTGTCGTCCCTTGGGTTCTCACCGCCAGCTTGATAAACGGTGTTTTCTGAAGCACTTCCACATTGGCATCGGATTCTTTTACATCTCCTCCTGTGTAGGGAAGAGAGATCTCAATGGTTCCATTATTCTCCTGGGTCGGATCCGATACCCCCAGGCTCACCTCATCCCCGTTTATCTGCATTGTTATTGATGCGGCTTTATTTGATGTGATCCCTGCCGCAGTTACGGTCTTGTTGTTCCAGAAATTCACTGCGGTTATTCCCAGGTTCTTTTCTCTTACCGCATGGGCATCTTCGCTGCACTCCAGGACTTCAATGTCAGGGGCTTCACCGTACTGTGCCGTTTCCTCCGCCGTTTTTCCCGGAAGAATCACATAGGAGTACTCTTCATTAGACGGCTTTTTCCCGTGCTCCAGCCAGAAGGTGGCAAACTGGTTGGTTTCCTCTCCCTCAGTGGTTCCCTGGGCATTCCAATTGCCGGTCCTCGTTTCTTTCAATGCCATAACATCTGCTTTTCCTGGAAAATAGTAGCCTATATCCGAGCCTGACGTATTTCCTTCCAGATGGATCCAGGATGCACCGGTTATTTTCGTTCCTTTTGCTGCCCCTTCCTCCCCATCGTTTCTTATATCCTTTTCTTCTCCATTGATCAGCACCTGATTGCTTCCATCTTTATGAAGCTTCCGGTTGTCAATAATGGTCTCCACGTAATTACCGGTGGTGGAAGTGATCCCGCTTCCTACTGCTGCGATCTCATCGTCAAACATGAACCAGGACTTTTTGGCATCTGTGCCTGATCTGGTGCTGCCGCTGCTGCCCAGGGTCTTATAATGCATTCCTGCCCCGCCGTAATCCCCCAGGCTGGAACCGCCCACCCAACTGTAAATATTTTTTGTACGGTCACCGGCACCGTTAGGACGTGTGACGTATTCTGTGGTGGTTCCTGCCAGACGCTTTGGATCTACAGTTGCCCAGTAGCCTTCCCCGTACTGGTCCCTGTCACCGTTGTACAGGTAGGTCATGCCATCGGAAATATTCCAGGTGCGCTTCCCTTCATCGTTGATCAATTCATGCCCATAGGTACGGCTGGAATGCATGGATAAGGCGAATCCGAATTCCGGCATAATATGTACCAGTTTATCCATTCCTGCAAACAGCTTATGAAGCACATACTCACTTCTTGGTTCAATGGAAGCATCGTTCATGATCTCACTGGCTTTCATTAAGGAAGCTATATGAGTGCTGCGGCTGTAATAATAATCCTCATCCAGGCTGATGAAGTATTTCATCATGCGGTTGAAGCGGTCCTGCTGCTCTGTTGGCATGGCATCTCCCATCAGCATCATGGCATCCATGATTCCCGCACCTCTGTCCTTGTCATTTGAGGTTTTTCTTGTAATGTCTCTTCCTGACACCATATCCATGCACAGGCCGTCATAAATAAACGGCTCGATCCCTTCAAATACCATATCAAAGATCAACTGCTCTGCGTGGTCCTCGTAGGTCAGTTCAAAATCAGTGCCGGAAAATACGGAGAACAGAATGCTCAGCTTTTCATATAGCTGGGAACCGTATCCGCCCATATAAGCCAGGGCCTGATGCTGGATAAAGGATCCGTCCTCATAGAATCCATCTCCTGTAGTCACATATTCAAACACGGTTTTATATGCCTTTTTCACATGATCCAGTTTCTCCCTGTTATCAGTCAAAAGGCCGGTTTGGACCACTGCCATGCCCTTGTCGATCAGATTTGCCCCTGTCATGGCCGGAGAACCAGGATAACCGGAGGGACGGTCGCATACGGCCGTAAAACGGTTGACTGCTGCTCCATAACGGCTGATCTGTTCAGGAGTCAGGTCCTCATAAAGAATCAGGGCGGTATCCAGAAATGCTATGGGGCCTCCGATTTCCCAGTGCCACCAGTTTCCAAACACCGGTGTTTTTTCATCACTACTGCTATAGTGATGTTCATTCATAAAATCCAGGGCCAGAATCACTTCCTTTTTCACTTCCTCATTCTGGTACAGTTGGCATCCCTTTGTTGCCCATGCGATCCCAATGTCCTTTAACCGGTAAAAGGTCTGAGCCACATTGCCGGAATGGACCTTGGCCTCTGCGCCGGTCCCTTTGATATAGCTCATATCAAGATCGCTCCATAGATTGGTTCTGGAGGCATCGTTTCCCTTGATCATGGTGCTCCAGTATTCTCCGGCTTTTTCATCCATACCCTTGATATAGGTACGGACAGCCTCATTGCCGGTGTCCAGTTCTCCGCCCAGCAGCTTGCCCAGCCACTTATCCCTTAATTCCTGAAACTGGGGATCAACGGGTTTTATTATCTGGGTTGTGCGAGTGACAAGCCTTGGCCCTTCCTTTCCTTCTGCTCTTGTGGAATAAAAATCAATCATATTGTCATTGGCCGCCACAGGACAACTGATTTCAAAGGAAATTGCTGTTTTCCCTTCATTCAGCGCATTTCTCACGCTTTCACTCACATTTGCAGTCACGATTCCACCGGATATATTGTCCTTTGAAATCATTCCGTCTGCCTTGTCTCTTATTCTTACCGGCCTTGTATTCCATGTCACCGTACCGGAATTCCAGCCGCTTTCCACTTCATAAATTTCCGCAGAAACAAAATCCTTGGCAGGATTGGTGTTGCTGATTCCTCCGGTCAGCGCAAGCACCATGTCAGCCTCTTTGGTTGCACGTTCCACTCCGGATAAATCAAAGGTCATAACCGTTCTTCTGGTATAATTCTGCTGGCCGTCGGAGAATTTGACCCTTAGCTTGGAACCATCGTAATTGCTGTACTGGCTGCTGGTTTTGCTGGCATCACTCCCTCCCTGAAGGTAAACGTTCTCAGTGGGAACAGTGGCTTTTTCTATAGGTTCAAGCTTTTCCATGGCTGCGGAAAGTCCAGACCCAAGCTCATTGATCCTGTCTCTCACCTCTCCGGTAAACAGGCTGACTTCAGGAGGGCCAACATTTTCGTAGGTCAATTTACTCTGGTCGTATACCTTCTGAAAAATCCCTTTCCCTTCTTCCATAAGGCCCAGCACTTTCCCATAGGACTCCGGGGTATAAGCGCCTGGATCTAAGCTTTTTGCCTTTTTATACACAGAAGGAAGACCGGGAAGAGCCACCGTGATATCGTACTCCGGCATCCAGGCAGAGGTTTTAAAGTTTCTTGCCTTAAATACCACACTGTCTTCATAAATCTTTACATGGTAGCCTATTCCCGCTTCCTTTTCTCCGTTTTCCGACTCATTATAGGAGGGAACATCAATTAAGGTGCCGTATTCCCGGTCAATGGCTTCCGCCACCCCAAATCCGTTGTGAATGTGGCCGGACATGTAAATCACCTGAGGAAACTTTGAAAATATCTCTTTTACTTTGGAATCCTGGTTCCCGAAATCCAGGAGAATATTGCTTCTCCAGTGGGTATCCTTTAATGCATTGTGTCCCATGACAAAAATCGGCTTATCCGGGCTTGCATTTTCAGCCAGAGTTTCTTCCAGCCAGTTTAATTGTTCCTGGGAAAGGTACATGGCATCCTTTAAGCCGTTTTCCGTATTGAGTACAATAAAATGATACCCGCCCAGCCATTTGTCAAAATAAAGGGATTGGCCGTTGTTGGGCATGTATCTTTTGTTTTTTCCCAGATAAAGCGCTTTTGCAGCAGGCCAGTAAGCACTGATGACGGTTTCATCCTTGTTCCAGTCTGCGGAATTGTATCCCCTCACATCATGATTTCCCAGGGTCATGATCACCTTATCGTCAGAAACCGGAGAATACTGGTCCATAATGGAATAGATCCCGTTATACTGGGCTTCTGTGCCGTTCTGCGTCAGATCACCTAAATTCAGCATTCCCAGGGAGTCCGGATCAATGGCTTTTATATCCTTTAATCCTGCGATGAAGTTTGCCCCATTGGTATCTGACAGGCTATCAGACTTAATATGGACATCGGAAACCACCTGGAAGCTGCATAGCGGCTCACTGCCTTCCAGAAATTGATTGAACTTTTCTTTCAGGCTGCTGACGGCGGCCATGGCGGCTGCGGCTGTCATACCCTCTAACCCCTTCTTTACATGTTCAACTTCCTCCCCCATGGCATTGATCTGGTCCAGAGGATACTGGGAACCAGGCTTTATGGAAGCCAGCCGGGCTTCCATCTGTTCCACGGCGGCCATGGCTCCTTCCGCTTCATAAATGGTTTTTACAACAGAGGCGTCGATGGCTTTCTTATACACCCGCAGCTCATCAATGATACAGCCGCTCATGCCATAGCATCCTCTGCCGTCTCCCCCCAATATAAAGTCCAGTCCAGTATCCACTGATTTTCCTTTATGCCCTGTCATAGAGGCGGACGAATATTTCTCTCCATCCAGATAAACCGTCATATCACCATCCCTGTCAAAGCTGCCTGCCACATGATGCCATTTGTCATCATTGGCAGGAATTCCCTTTAATTCCACCCGGCTGTTTCCTGTTCCTGAAAAATTCATTCTCATATCCACGTTGCTGGCATTATTAAAATTACCAAAGGCCCAGCCAGTATTGCTGCCGCTTAAATAATTTTTATTAGAAAGAATGGTTCCGTTATTCTGTCCGTGATTTTCTGTCTTCATCCAAAAGGACAGGGAAAAATCCTCCGTTCCAAATGTTAAGTCTGCGGTCTGTCCATAGCTGATATACTGGTCGGCTTTTGTATTATCCTGCCCTGCCTTGCTTCCGTTATCCATGGAAACGCCGTTGCCCCGGATTCCCTTTACAAAGGCCGGCTGGCCGTTAATTGTCCCATCATTTCCTCTTCCTGTCTGGTCCTTTGCCTTGTTCCCGGATATACTGCTTTCATCAAAGGAAGAATGCATGACCAGCCCGTCATTTAAAACTGTTTCCAGAGCGTTTTCATCCATATCTGCCCCAAGGCCTCCGGCCAAAGGAGCCGCGTAAATTAAATTTCCCATCAGATTTCCCATTAGCATAGAACAAGTCAGCACTGCACCGCATATTTTTTTCCATTTCACCTTCATAAGACCGCTTCCCCCAAATGGTCCCTGAAAGAGGGAAATCCCTCTTTCAGGATAAATTGATCACTGGACCCAGGCTCCGTTTTCATCTACCTGATACCCATCCGCCGTTGTGGTGTTGGTACAAAGGGCTCCCATTGGCCTGCTTCCGCTTTCTCCCGTCTGGTGGCCCCATTTTCCGTCTTCCGTTTTCTGCCATCCGGTTTCTCCCTGAGTAACAGGGTTAAAGTAATACCAGATACCATTAATAAGGATCCAGCCGGTTCTCATGGCCCCGGATTCATCAAGGTAATACCAGTATCCGTCTGATTCTTCTTTTACCCAGCCTGATTCCATGAAACCTTCCGGGCTGAGCCGATACCATACGCCCTGATCCACGATCCATCCGGTCTCCATCATGCCGTCTCCATTAAACCGGTACCATTTCCCGTTGATTTTTGCCCATTCATTGGATGCGTAGGTTTTGTCGGCCTTTAAAAATCTCCACGCCGTTCCATTGGCCTTCTGCCATTGCCCCCTTAAATCGGATCCTGTCCTTTGGGAAGAGGTGCCTCCTCCGGAACTGCCCGAACTGCCGGAACCGCCTTCCTGAGGAGCTTCTTTTATAACCCTTATCTGGAATGCGTCCGTAAATACCTTAACCGCGTTATTGACCGCTGTCCGGTAAGTGATGACCACATCCTTTACGCCCGGTACAGAAGTGCTTACATCGGATATTTCATAGCCGCTTATGCTCTTTATGGAGCCGTCACTGTATACGGCAGCCACCATCAGACCGGAATGGCTGATCCGTTCTCCTGTTATGTACTCTGTTTTTTCCGGCAGTGAGGTGATCTTGATTCCTGTGACGATCCTGTTTTCTGTTCCTGTATTTCCGCTGAATTCCAGTCCGTCAATGGCCTCTTTCAAATAATCGTATGCCTGGTCCACCCGGTCCTGATCGCCCTTTGTGAGAGTCTTATCCTTTAATACAGATCTGGCGTCTGAAAGGGCATCCTGTAACACCTCATAGGACTCCTGGGTATAATCCTTCTTGTTCTTAGATTCCCCTATGAGCACCAGATCCCTAAGGGCGGAAAGTTCAGGCTTTAAATTCTCTTCTGAATCCAGATTCCAGATAGCCTCCATCAAATTGGTATATGCCTTATGTACCTCTGATTCAGTTGCCTTTGTATTGATCAGCACGGAAGCTGCCTGGTTAAAGGCCTTTAAGAAACGGCTTTTTGCCCCGTCAGTCAGCCGGTCCAATACCCCCTGGTTGACTAAGTCCGCTGCTTCCGTATAGAGAACCAGAAGGGCATTCTTGTCTTCCGGCTCAATAATGCTTACGGTTACCGTGGCAAACTTCTGATCTGGATTTTCAATGGTATCATGGCCGGTGAGATTGAGATATCCAATGCAGGTATAGGAAAATACTTTTCCCGGGTCATAGGCATTATCCGGGAACCAGTATTCAATAGGTACTTCCGCTTCTTTCCCATTATCCAGCAAAGCAGTTGCCGTACCTGGAAGTCCCAGTTCCTCCCAGGGCGTACCCACCAGTTGGATGATCGGGGAAATATCCCTGATTGAGACGACTTTACGCAGCCCTTCCATAACGTATACGGTACACCTGATGGGAAGCTTTACCCCATCTGCCTTTCCATACACCACAAAGCTTCCCTCGCTCTGGCAGTTTTCGGGAGCAATGGCGTTCCATTCCACGGTCACGTTCCTTTGATCCCCGTTGGAGTAATTGACTGATACTGTTTCCGGCAGAACCGGTATCTTTCCAGCCGGTGTTGATATTGAAACAGCTTCTACCTGGGTTTCATAAACATTGCTTAATACCAAGGTGGGAGCCATTTTTCCGATGGCTTCCTTAGAAGCAAAATCAATGCCGCCGTTATCGCCGTTTGCATACTCCCCAAAATAATCCGTTGTCATAAGGAATGAGAACTTTGTCTGTCCCTTTTTCCCGTAGGCGCTTTTCACCCAGTCGGTCACATCCAGTTCCACGATATTGTTGTTGAGATCCCGGATATTGGCGTATACTATTTTTTTATCATTGATCACCAGGTTACTGTGGGAAATATTCGGTGAGGAATTCCATGTCACCGTTCCTTCCTCCCAGTTGTCATCTACCTCATAAACCTTGAGATAGAAATGGTTGTTAATGGTTTTATAATCTGTCTCTGAAACCGGTCTTGTCATCTGCAGCTTTATGGTAATCCTGGAGGCTGTTTTAAGCATTTGCTCATCCTCTCTTAAGTCAAAGCTGATCAGCCCTCTTCTTGTGTAGGAAGGGGAATTATTGGCTGTTTTGATCTTAATGACATTGGGATCAGAGCTTCCATATGCCTTGTTTCCATCGCTTTGCTGGGTATAGGCATCCTTTGAAGATACTGTTTCCTTTACACTTGTTCCATCCCCCAGTTCCCCCAGAACGGTCACCTTTGCCCTGCATTTCTCCTTAAGGCCTGAAACGGTTCCTTCCACCGTAATCTCTCCCTCATGGGAATACTGTTCCAGGGTAAGTGTTTCCCATGTCACTCCAAGCTCCAGGGTCAGGCCTCCGGCAAATTCCGCAGTAACCTTTTCAGGAAGTGACGGGTAAATTCCTGCAAAGGTGGAAACTTGAACCGGTTCAAAGCTTTCCGGCGCATCGGCTACGATTATGGTAGCCACCACCTGATTGGATAATCCGGGCAGGACTCCGCTAAGTTGGATCACACCCGCCTGCATACAGTCTTCCTTTGTCAGTTCATCCCACGTAACCGGATAACGGTAGGATTCCCCATCCAGAACGATTTTTAAGGTTGCAGGCAGCTTCGGCACAACTCCGGGAGTGGTGACGATATGTACCTCTTCCACATCTTCTGCCAGCTCATCCTCATTGGAATATTCCAACGCGCCTATGTCCACACGCCCTGCAACGGTATTGCCCATAATATCCTCGGTGGGCATGCCTTCGATTCTCTGGCCAGCGCGGATACAAGGGGACGTTTCCGTCAACTGATAAGGCTCTGCCAGCTTCTGGATCCTGTCTTTGGTGAAATCAGAATCCATAAGGTCTTCCAGCTCATCTACAGGATACTGATATTGGGAATAATCCTTTCCGGCCTTATAGTCCACCAGCATGGGATCCTTGAATATATTTCCTTTGGCCTGAAGGCTCTCCTTATTTAAAACAGAGCCTGCAACGGTGTTGGCAATGGTATCCGGATAAAAGCAGTTGTTTTCTATTACGCTGTCATCATGGATGGTAGATCCCTGCTCCAAAACCGCAAAATCAATGGTTGCTCCGTCCTTGGCCAGAACGATGTTGTTTTTGAAATCCACATAACAGGTTCTTTTGCTCTTTCCACCAAACAGAGAGGTCTTATTATCTTCTCCAAAAACAACTATGGTATTGTTATAAATCTTACCTACGCTGGGTCCGGCAGAAGTCGTATTGTCATAATGGAAGGTCTGCTGCTGCAGCTTGCTTCCTCCCGGATAGGTGCCTGCACCGTCATTGATGCTTAAGTTATAGCGGAAAATGGTATTCTTCTGGCTTGCCATAAACAGCATGGCCCCGCCGCCGCAGTCATGGCTTAAATTGTACTGGAAAATATTGTCCACATTCATCATATCGGAGTCAAAGGCCTCTCCGTCATCGTACCCGTACCGGTTGCCGTAAACTTCATTGTACTGTACGGTAACATTATCGGCAAACATGGTCCAGCACTGGGCATAGTTTACTGCTCCCCGGTCATAGCCGCAGGAAGAATTCACCATATTCCCCTCAATCAGCCCGCCTTTTGTTTCCGTTAAAACGATGCCGTCACCCACAACATCCTCCAGATAATTGTTGCGGATAGTCACATTGGAATAGTTTTTAAGGAATTCATTTTTTCCCCAGCCGGAATCGGAAATATCCGTATTGCATTTATTCCGGATTCCTTCAATGGCCACGTTTTTCACATAATTTCCTTCAATAAGCACGTCCTCAAAGGCTGCACGCCCCATGGCCTTGGGAGTCAGATTGCCGCTGTCATCAATTGTGACCCGGTTTCCGTCTTTGTCCAGGTAATGTCCCATGACGATGATTCCGCCGGAAGTTTTCCCCCCTTTAAAGTTGGAGTTGACATCGTGCACATAGCAGTTCTTCACGGTAATATGTTTATATATCTTTTTCTGGTTGGAGGAATAGATCAGGATTCCGGCACGTTCACTGGTACCGCTGTCCATGGCTTCCCCCATTTTATCCGTATTTTCCAGATTGGTCACTTCCAGATTGTATATTTCCCAGTATTCTTCATTATAGATGGTTACTGCACCGGTAATGGAAGGACCTGAGGTACCGTTGCCGTTAATCACAGGCCGGCTGCCCTCTCCATACACGTCAATGGTGATGGGTGCGCCTTCCCGTCCGCTGCCCTTTGGATTCAGCGCCTGGTTCCAGATACCGTCCGCTTTCAGCAGTATCTTGTCTCCAGGCAGAAAAGTTTTGGAATTGACCCTGTCAAAGGTCTTCCATGCAGTCTCTTCTGTTTTTCCGTCTCCGCTGTCATTGCCGTTTTTGGCATCCACGTAATACACAGTCCCCTCTTCCTGCAGATCCTGTGTCTTCCATGCATTGGATGCGGTGGCAAAACTGGCGTTGGACCTTGTTGCCGTGTTTTCATCCATGGTTCCATAGCTGTCTGGCGGCATTTCCAGGACATCAGCAAATCCGATCATATTTACAGGCAAAATGCCCATCATCATTACTGCTGCCATCATGCCAGCCGCTTTTCTTTTGAAAAGCCTGCTGCTTTTTAGCATAAGAAAAGATCCCCCTTACTTTTTATTACGCCTTTATCGGTTCCTTTTGAAAATAGCGGTATTTCACAAAAAACAACGGAACAAAGGCGTTTGTTTATATAAAAAGTATAGCATTTATGGACCTGGGTAAAAATAAATCATCTTAAGGTTTTTGGCAATATCTTCATCTTTTCCCAATTCTTTTATTACAGAATAATACGATTTTTACAATTTCATCATCTTTCTTTTTTTAAGAGCCGGCAGCTCTTGGGAAACGGTTTGTATTGCAGTAATAAACACTGGCCAGGCTCTTTTTGTAAATACAGCCGCTTCCTCTTTACATGACGTTATAAGAACTGGAAAGGATTTTCTGATTGGAACAAAAAAACAGCATTATTTTCAAATGTTCTTAGAAAATAAGCTGCTGTATTTTATAATGCGTTTTTATCATTCGTATTCGTCTCTATTTATAGCCCGTTGCTTTCATGAAGTTCCCCCACAAATGAACTGAAATAAAAACTATTTTCCCGAGGCAACCATATGGCCTTTCTTCCAACTGCATAGTTGTCCTCTTTTAATAATAAAGAAGGGTTTTTCATATCCATGCCACCGGCATAATACTAAAAGCCCTTCTTAAAAAGCTGGTTCTGTACTGGTCATTTATAAGGTTTTTCATGGAACGCCAAATTTCCTGCAATGCCTGGAATAATGTCTGATTACATTATAGCACAAAAAAACCAATAAACAATCCCCTCCCCAACTTCAGACAGCCATCCAGGAAAGGCCCAAAGAACCGCTGCCGGTCCTTGGAACCTTTCTGGGTACCTCTTTCTATTCTGCCGCCATTTGAGCCATATCCATGATCTCCTCATAAAGGGCTGTAGCCGCATCTTCCTGGTATCCATACATCAGAAGCACATCAAGGACATAAGGGGAAAAGGATATCCCCAGCATTTCCCTGGCAAATTCCATGCCTGCAATCTCCCCTAAGCACACCAGCCCGGACTTATTGGAAAAGGGGCGCTTCCAAAGCTCTACTTTTTCCGTCCTTGTATAAATGGAATCCGCCTTGCGGTACTCTACCCCGTGAAAGATTTCATGGGCAAGGAGAAGGCTTTTGACATCCAAATTCTCCAGAAGTTTGCCAAGGGAATGGTCTTCAATCAGCCGTTGGGCCCTTTCCACTCCATCCATGAAGATGGTCACTTCATCCGGCTCCACATACTGGGCAAAGATCACATGGCCGCCTCCTGAGGGCGTATCCGGGGTAAATACCTTAAGTCCCATGTTTCGGGCTATTAAGTCCGGGTCTCCCGTTTTATGTTCCTCTTTTAAAAGAGCGGCCTCTTTCCTTCCGCACCGCCCGGCTTCCAGGATGTAATGGAGTTTTTGCTCCCGGTCAAATTTCCCCTCCAAAGGCTCTCTGGACCATGCGTACAAGCCAAACTCCATCTCAGACAGCTTTACCAGCTTTTCCAGCATGGGGCGGAGAGGGAGGATTTTTCCCGGTTCCTCCAGCCCAAAATCAGGTACCTGCTGTTTTCCAAGGAATCCCTGAACCAGCCTTTTTGCATCTTCCCTGTTCATGAACATCACCCTCCTTTCCCATTCCTGTCTTATGATCTGTCTCCATTGTTTCCTATAATTGATTTTTTGCGCCGACAATGATGATGTCATCCCCTGTATCGATCATCTGCATCTCCACCTCCATCAGCATAAGGATCTGCTCCAGCTCCCCGGTTCCGTTAAAGTCCATGACACGGGCGCCTGCGCAGAGATAGTAATCAGGCCGCAGGATGGCATCAGCTTTAAATAAGGCCAGTTCCTCCCACATCTTAGACACAATGCTCCGGTAGGAGGCCACTTTGGCAAGGACAACATTTCCATCGGTTCTCTGAACCTTGATAAAGCCTTTTTTATCCAAAATGCGAAGAGGCTGTTTTCCTTTTGACTCCATGTTGTATACGTAGAAATTCGGTGTCTGGCCCACAAGAGTGATGTCGGCCGGCTTGGCCCGCATATCCTCTGCTGCCAGGGCTCTTGCCTCTTCTTCCCTGCACTCCTTTAACAAATCGGTGGTCTTGACCTCTGTAGAACCTAACGCAATGGCCGTCAGCTTGGAGGTTTGTGGATCAATCTCAATATGCACTTCTACCGTGTCAGGAGACGCGCCGCTTTCCACCGCCTTATCAATGGCCTCTCTCTTAATGCTTTTAATATCTTCCGGCGTTGGATTGGGAACCACACGCTCTACCACGTCCCGCACCATGGCAAGGGCTACGCCAATGGATGAGATCACCTCTGCATTCTCAGGCACACTGTATTTGATGTTCATCTTTTCCGCACAGAATCCGATGAGGGAGGTGGCTCCTCCGCCTACGCCCACCAGGGATATCTGATCATGCTCCAAACGGTATTTTTCAGCCAGTTCCGTGATAATGGGCTGAATCTTCTCATAAGCCCTTGTCAGGATCTGCTTTGCCACCTCTTCCACCGTCACTCCCAGATAATCCGCAACCGGCTTCATGGCTTTTCTGGCCGCATTGACATTTCCGTAGGAGAAATCCTTTGGAGTCACCAGACCCAGAACATTGGCCGCACAGCTATTTGTGAGAGTGATCCTCTTTCCGCTTGCAAGGCGGATGGCTACGTAATCATCAGGATCCCCTTCCTTTGGGGAGAAAAATTCCAGCTTGGGATCAACAATTTCTGCTTCATCGGTATATACCGCATAATCCATTCCTGCAATATGGGCGGAACGAGGACCCACATCATGAACGCCGTTTTTATTTGCCCGGATCATGCTTCCTCCGGCCACACCCAGGACCCGTACGTCCAGAGAACTGATATAAGTCCTGTGCCCTCCTACAATGGAATAATCAATGGCCGGACGCCCGTTTTTGATGACTCCCATGTTGGTGGTTGTTCCCCCCACCTCAAAATAGACCCCATTGGAAGCCCTTAAGTACATGAGGGAGCCCATGACACTGGCTGCCGGACCGGACAGCATGGTTAAGACCGGGCGTTTCTTCATCTCATTGATTTCCATGACGCCGCCGTCTCCACGCATGATCATAAGCGGTACCTCTACGCCTGCTCCCCGGACGCTTTTTTCCGTGGAGTTTGCGGTATTTAACATTTTAGGTAAAATACTTGCGTTGATGGCTGCTGTCCTGGTCCTTCTGGTAAGACCATACAGCTTGGTGATGTCGGAAGCCAGGGTGGTTTCCATTCCCATCTCATCATGGGCGATTTCAAAGACAAACTGCTCTCCCCCAATGTCATCCACACCGTATGTGTCGGAAGCCACCAGTACCTGGACCCCTTCTGCCTTTAACTCCTCCACCGCCTGTTTTACCGTATTTTCATCCACAGCCATGTCCGTGATATAGCGGTTCTTGATGGCAATGCTTCTTCCTGAGCCTAAGTCAATGTCCTTTAACCTGGTCTGGCATTTAGATAAAAAGCCTTCCATACCCTTTGGCCCCATTCCGATCACTCCTACCGTTGCAACATCCCCTTCGATCAGGGCATTGGTAGCCTGGGTCGTACTGTGGGCCACAAAGATTACATCCTCAGGAGCAATGTCATTTTCCCTTAAACAATTCTGAAATGCTGCTACAACCCCTGCCGCTACGCCGCTGCCGTCATCATGAGTTGTCTTAACGGAGGATTTTCCTATAATTTCATGCGTTGCATTGTCTATGGCAACTGCTTTTGTATGGGTACCTCCTACATCGATCCCCATTCTTACCAATCTTTTTCCCATGTGTTTTCTCCCTCCGTTAACCGAACATAATAAATGTAATGATCTGCAGGATAATGCAGATGATCCAGCCGCAGACAATGCTTATCTTTAAGAAATCCTTTGTGGAAACCTTGGCATAGCTGATCCCCCACACGATCCAGGACTGTGTGATACAGCAGGAAACGTTCATGACTGTTGTGGAAGCGATCATAAGGGGAGCCAGGAATGTTGTGGAAAAGCCGATTCCTTTTAAGATCCCCAGAGTCGCAGCCCCGCAGCCATACAGGGTAAACGGTCCACGAAACAGCCCAAGAGGCGCAAGCACGCAGAAAATAATGGTGATGAACAATGTGCTGCTTGGAATGATATTTCCCAACAGTGCATTAAAGTATGGAATGCACAACTCCGCAGCCTTGTTAAACATGGGCACCATCAGCAAAAAGCCTACCAAAGGAGCCGTATCCACAACACCGTCAAAGAAATCCTTATTAAAGGTACGGCATGCAGTCTTAAAATCCTTAAGCTTTCCGCATACGAACAAGGCGTAAAAACCGCCGATCAAAAAGCCCATGATAATGGGAACCTTAAATGCGATCAGTAAAAAAACAGGGATAAACGGCGTCAGCAGGGATCTGCCCGGGGCAAAATCAATGTTCTGCCTCATAGGCCTTCTGGCTGCCCATGGATGGACGGTTTTCTTCTTTCTCATGAAGAACAGAACCAGGCAGATGGTGAAAACAAGCTGGACCGTCAGGGCAATCCCGCCCCACCGCACATACTGGTCATAGGGGTAAACCGTCTTTCCCTCTGCATCCAGGAAAAATGCCGTATACTGTCCGAACAATACTGGATTTAAGAACATCCCCGCCCCAATGCTCAGCATAAAGGAAACCACGGAAAGCACCTTGGGAATGCCAAGGGACATGAGGATGGGAAGGACGATAACACCGATGGCAACCACAGCACCGGCTCCAAACAGGGAGGAGAAGATGGCAGTGGTCACGATGCATAACAGGATGCAGGTTACCGCCGGCTTATCGCCTCCAAGCTCTGTTGTTTTCCGGATCAGGGTGGAGGCAATTCCCGTTTCCAAAAGGACACGCCCGAACCATGCGCCAAATACTACGTTGACAAGAACATTGCCCCAGCCTTCAGGGCCGCTTTGAAATACCTTGGCAAACGCCTGGATCCAGGTGATCTGGATTCTGTCCGCATTGGCCGCTATGAACTCCGGATTTGTTGCAAATGTATTGCCAAGCATCGGAAGTATTGTCCAGAGAATTGCCATGACCAGCATTCCCATCATTAAGTTCCCGCCCCTTGCGGCATAAAATGCCAGGCCAAAGAATGAAACCAAAATCAGAATTCCTATGATATATTCCATTGATTTACCTCTCCCTCTTTACACTTTTTTCTCATACTGTGAACGGTTCCTTACCTCTCCAGGGAATTTAAGGTTTCCCACACTTCCTCAATCACCGGGATCCCGTTTTTTAAATTGTCTTCTCTTGTCCTTAATTCCAGCTCACCCGGATAAAACACTTCCCCGCCTTCTGCAGCCGGTTCAGAGGACTTAATGTCCCTTAAGATCTCCTCCACGATGGAATCTGTCTCTTCCACGGTATTGAATTTTCCCGGATCAATGGCGATCATCACCTGGGACAGACCCACTTCAGCCCCAAAGGTGCCGATCTTTTTCACAGAGTTTCCATTGGTCAGTACCGTTGCAATTAAGTCAAGAGCAATGGATATCCCGCTTCCCTTCCAGTAGCCCATGGGAAGGACTCTCCAGGTTTTCTCAATCTCAGCCGGATCCGTGGTAATGTTTCCGCTCGTATCATAGCCGCCGGGAACCGGAAGTTTCTGTCCCTTTAATCTCGCTTCTTCAATCTTTCCATAGGAAAACTGGGATACGGCACAGTCAATAACCGCATGCTTTCCATTGCTTCTGGGAATTGCCATGATGATGGGGTTATTTCCGATCTTTCTGTCCTTTCCGCCCCATGCAGGCATGTTGGGCATGGTATTGGACCAGCAGATTCCAATACAGCCTGCGTCAGCCGCCTGCCAGCCATAACTTCCGCCACGCATCCAATGGTTATTATTGCCCAGGGCCACAACGCCGACTCCATGCTCCTTTGCCAGTTCGCATGCCCGGTCCATGGCAAGCTTAGCGTTTAAGGGGCCAAATCCCCGATGCCCATTCCAGCGTTCTATGGTCCCCATAGAAGATTCACAGGCAGCAATGGCTGTTACATCGATCTCCCCCTTGTCTAAGTAACTGACCACTTTTGGAAAACGGTTTACGCCGTGGGAGTAAACACCATCCAGACTGTTATTGGCGAATACAGTGGCTGCTCCCTCTGCATGTTCTGCAGAAAATCCCCTGCTCTCTAAAATCCTTTGAAACTTTTTTAATAAATCCTCATATTGCACTCTCATAATCTTCATTCTCCTTTTCCTTCCCGCAGGCTGGATTACTTATTTTCCTCTTTCTCATTTTGAGAAAGCGCTTTCTTGTGTTTTATTATAGCATTCTTAGTTTATATGTCAATATAAACCTGATTAATCTTTTAAAATTAGTATGTTTTATACATTATTTCGCATTTATTTTTGTGTAATAGTTATATAATTTTCAACATTCAAAAAAGCGTTTTCCTGTTTTGTCAAAAAAAAACGGCACTTATTTCCAAATATTCTCAGAAATAAGCTGCCGCATATGAGAAAGCGTTTTTATTGTTCCCGTTTGTCCTGTCTAACATTCCACCTCTGTCATGTGGTTTTCCGCACAATCAGCTCCGGCTGGATCGCCAGGCTGGAAGCTGAGATCTTTCCTTCCAAAACCTCCTGTAAAAGCTGGGCACATAACCCGCCCAGCAATTCCGGTTTATTATCAACGGTCGTAAGCTCCGGCTCACAGATCAGGGAATCCGGGGAATTGTTGTATCCGGTGATCACCACCTGATCCGGAATGGAATAGCCCCGTTTTCTTAACCCCTTCATCATGCCAATGGCAGTAATGTCTTCCCCGCATACCACACCGGTAAAGCCGATACTTAAGGAGCATAGCGCCTCCGCCGCTTTCATTCCGCCTTCCAGACCGTATTTGCTGGGTATTACCCTCTTTTCCGCCTCCGGGATGTCATGAAGCTTCATGGCCTCCAAAAATCCTTGACGCTTCGCCCACCCGCTGTCAGTTTCCATGTCATAGATGTAAACCAGCTCCCGGTGTCCTCTTTCATACAGATAGTCCACTGCAGTCCTGATTCCCTTTGTGTCATCCACCAGGACGGAGTAAAAATTAGGCAGATTCACCTTGCCGTTGGCTACTACCACCGGAATGTCCTTTATTTGGGAGGTAATGTCTGGATAGTTGATCAGTTCATTGAAAACGGAGCCAATGAGCACCAGCCCGTCAACCTGCTTTTCCGACAGAATTTCCATGTATCTTTCACATTCTTCTATGGCGCCCCCGGTATTGCACACCGTCACGTTATACCCTCTGTTGCTGAATTCCTGCTCGATCACGTAAATCATGCGGGCATAGTGGGTCACTCTCACATCCACGGTCAGGATGGCAATGCTCTTCATTGTCTTTGAAACCAGCCCTCTTGCAATGGCGCTGGGCTTATAGTCATATTTCTTAAGTACCTCTTCCACCCGCTTGCGCATCTGTGGATTCACATTTCCCTTATTGTTCAAAACACGGGAAACCGTAGAGATGGAGGTTTTCGCTTCTGCCGCAATATCATAAATATTCATCAATCATCACCCCTGAAAGCCCTTTCTTAACCATATTTTATCTGATTTCTCCGGGTTTGTCACGAATTTTTATTATTTTCACAGGAATCTTCCTTAATGTGACGTCCTCGATTCCGTGACCGGCTATACCGAATGACAAAAAGAACTAAGCCCAGAGGTCATTTCCGCGCCCCGGACTTAGCCCGCAATTTATTATTTAATTAACAGCAAACAATCAGCCTGTAAGACCGTATCATTGATGATTACTACACGGAAAGTAAAACCCAAAACTCATTAACTGAAAAACAGTTCCTTTACTTCCTCTACAGGCATTTCCAGCCCTGTATAAAGCTTAAAGGCCTCAGCTCCCTGCCAAACAAGCATTCCCTGTCCGTCAATGCATGTGCAGCCGGCAGCTTTTGCCTCTCTTAACATCTTTGTTTCCTTTGGATTGTAAACCGCATCAACCACGACTAAGCCCGGGCGGAACATGGCAACATCCTTTACAACGCTTTCATTGTCCATTGGCTTCATGCCCACAATGGTTGCATTGGCGAAAATATCACTGGAAGCGATCTCTTCCCTCATCGTTTCCATATCCCCGATATCATATACATTTACAATGCAATCCGGCTTTTCCTGCCTGATCTTTTCTGCAGTTTGAAGAGTTCTCTCAAAGAACCCATCCTTTATGTTAAAGATGGAAATTTCCCTGGCTCCCTCCAGTGCGCACTGCACCTGAATGGCAGCAGCAGCTCCGCCTCCGCCGCAGACGATGATTTTCTTACCTGCGATTTCCACACCGTGATCCCGCAGATTATCCACAAAGCCCTGGCCATCGGTAATATGCCCGATCAGCCTTCCATCCTCATTTACTATAGTATTGACCGCACCGATGATACGGGCGGCGGGTGACAGCTCATCCATGTATTTCACAGCTTCATTTTTACATGGCATGGTCACGTTGCAGCCCCTCATGCGGAATGTTTTTATGGCTTCCATTGCTTTTGAGACTTCTTCCACCTTAATGTCAAAAGCAAGATATGCGTAATCCAGCCCCAGCTTCTCAAAACAGTAATTATACATGGCCGGCGAACCTGAGTGTCCTACCGGTGAGCCGATGAGACCTAACAAACCTGTTTTTCCTGAAATTCTTTTTTCCATCTTTTTTCTCCTTTCCACCCTATTACCCATCTTTTCAGGGCATAAAGGTATGCCTGTAAGGCACTTTCGTCAGATATTCCTGCATTACCGCTAAGATACACTTCTTTCGCCGGCTTGTCAACATTTTCTCATGACAGACCGAAAGACGGTATCCCTTTTCTCCTGTCAATGGCCTTTCATCAGAAGATGGCTTTTATTAAAAACCATATAACAGGCACCAATAAAGATGGAAGCATGTTTAAAGCCTTGCAGTCCTTGATTTTTAATATGGAAAGGCCGGAACTTAAGATCAAAAAACCGCCCACAAGAGAAATCTCGGTTAATAGCTGGGGAGTTAGAAAAGCGGAAAGGCTGCCGGAAAAAAGATAGATACTTCCCTGCCATAAAAATAATACCACTGCAGATAAGGCGATCCCGATTCCATAGGTGGAGGCCAGGACCATGGACGTAACAAAGTCCAGAGTTGCATTTGTAAACAGATAGGTATTGTTTCCATAAAGAGCGCTTTCCATGGGGCCCAGAATGGAAAGCGTGCCGATGCAAAACAACAGGATAGCCGTTGAAAGCCCCTGGCCCAAATCCCCTTTTGAAAAACGGGCCACAACCCGGTCAAACTTTTCCACCAGATTCAGCCGGGCGCCCACAAGGCTTCCTGCTGCAAGGCTGATGATAAACAGAACAGGAAAGCTGCTCTTTGGCATATTCTGTACCACTGCATTGATGCCCAGGCCACAGGCGGAAAGTCCCATGGCATTATACAATGCATCCTGGTATTTGTCTTCAATTCCTTTTTTCACACAAGTTCCTATCATACTGCCGGTCAGAATCGCAGCGGTATTTACAATGGTCCCTATCACGGTTGTCCTTCCTCCCTGAAACGAAAAGCCTTCCATAAATTTCATGCTTTTCCTATGAGAACCAGTATACCAGATTCCTTCCATTTTGCAAGACATTGCAGAAAACCTGTTTCTGTTCCTTTACCGGCTTATGCCACCTCTCTTACATAAAGAATGCCAGGCAGATGCCCGATTTCTTCGATGATCTTTATGTGGTTTACCTTATGACGGAAATTGACCTCAAAGGTCAGCGTACCAAATTCCCCGTTTATGGTCTTCAGCTTACCGAACTCCAAGTCAAAAACTTCATAACAGGAGCGGTCCGCATACAGGGACAGATTCTGCATGGAAAATTCCTCGTTATATTCCAGATATATTTCCATGGTTTTCGCATGAGTCTTTATGTAAAGATCGATTTTCTTTAAATACATCAGAGAAAAAATAATAAAAACACTTCCCAAGACGGCTCCGGCATAAAAACCGATTCCAACAGCCAGCCCCACCGCTGCAGTAGCCCAGATGCCGGCCGCAGTGGTCAGGCCCCTGATCTCGTTTTTAGCTGTGGTGATAATGGTTCCGGCTCCTAAAAATCCGATCCCGCTTACCACCTGGGAGGCCATTCGTGTAGGATCCACATTGGTATAGATTGTTGCAATATATTGATTGGTAATCATAATCAGGGCTGAGCCGCATCCCACCAGAAGATAGGTCATAAAGCCTGCCGGACGGTTCCTCAGCCCTCGTTCCATTCCTATTGCCCCGCATAATATAATGGACAAGAAAAGCCGGAATGCAATGGAGGCTGTGTTTACCTGTGATAACATATGATGAATCAATCACCTCTCCTGTTTTTATGTAATAAGATACATGAGTTCCTGAATCAATTTTCTATTGTCTGGCTGGCAATTTCCTTCACAAATTACATTGTGTCTGTATTCCCCGCACCTGGTACACCGGTGGATGAGCTGAAATCCCTTTTTCGTATGGTACCGGATCCCAATTGGTTCCATAAGTCCCCTGCAGGTATTTTTTCTGTCTCCCGGGATTTCACCATCTACGTGAAGGGAAAACAGGCAAAAGGGGCAGTGGTTTCTGTAGCTGCCGTTTGGTATGGGCAGTACCTCTCTTTTACAGTACTGACAGATAAATGCCGAGTTCAGCTTTCTCTTACGCATGAAAAATCACCTCCGTTTCCTAAAAAACGGAGGCGGTTTTCTTATGAGCCTAGCACAACGAGCCGCATATTAAATCCTATGCAGCCTCCGTTTTTCTATATTCTCATTTCTCTTAATCCTCTCATATTCCATACGCATCACTCCTTATCTTTCCCATCTTTCTACTGGCTCACAGGCTTTATCCTGTTAATAAGGCAGAAATACTGGTAAAATTCCTCTGCTTCTTTCCGTCGCCCCTCATCAAGGATGGTCTTCTGCATATCCTGCAGAATCTTTTCCATGATTGTATTGGAAAAATATTTCAGTTCTACATTTCCCCATTTGGAAATCTCCATTCCCTCAGAGAAATAATCCCAGTAGAGCAGCATTTCCTTGTCTTCCAGGCGGATCCTGTATTTTTCATGACTTTGGATCATGCCATCCCTGCAGGCCGAGCTTTCAAAATTGTCCTGGAGCATAAAGGCCCCTATGATGCGGCGCCTCTTTTCTGCTACCCCCTTGGGGCATTCCGTAAGGAGACAGGCTGAATTCAGTTTAAGCCTGACCGGAAGTTTGGGTTTTCCTTTGGAACCGCCACTCTGATAAGAACCTGCGTAGACTGCCCAGGAGGAGAAAACACGTTCCCTGTCATTTTCCACAAATCCAAAAACCGCCTGGGAATCAGGACGGATCTTCAAATTTTGTATTTCCTCCATACGTTCCTGCTCGCTGATCTCCTCCGCCCGCTTGCATTCTTCCTCCAGCATGATGGTTTTCAGCATATCATCCATTTCTGTCTGCACGTTCTTATCCTTTAGGGTCAAGTACTTCTTAAAAGAATTGGGATATAAAAACTTTTTTTCTCCCTGATGGAACAGTATGGTAATATACTTTTCCTCCAGTTCCTTGACTTTGCCCTCACCGAATTTCATGTGGTTGACTTCCATTCCTTCCAAATGCATATTAATTCTCCTTTCAAAAAAAAGAAGGGCTTTTCATATCCATGCCACCGGCATAATACTAAAAGCCCTTCTTATAAAGACGGTTCTTTACTGGTCACTTATATGGTTTTTTCTCGGAACGCCAATTCCCTGCAACGCCTGGATTTAACGTCTGCATTTAATGCCTAATTATATTATAACACAAAAAAAATAATAAGCAAGACCCCTCTTTCCCATCTTTACACAGATATCCGGGGAATTTCTTAAAAAATGCCGGCTTTTATCATCGGTCTGACCGGTATTTGACTGCCAGGCCCTTTAAGAAATTTCTGGCATACCGGTCCTGACACTCCTTATAGTTTCGCTGCCCCTCTCTTCGCAAAACCGCACTTAATTCACCGTTGGACAAATTGATTCCAGCAGATTCAAAAATAGCAAGCATGTCATCGCCGGTAAGGGACAGGGCGATTTTGATTTTTTTAAGCAGGACATTATTAACTGATCTGTGATTCTTCACCATGAACAGAGGTTTTTCCGGCTCTCCCGGCTTTGGTTCCTGTTTTCCTCTTTTAAAAATAATGTAGCCGTTTAAAAAGGACTCCAGCATAAAGTCATCACATATGTCCCTGTTTTTATTTTCAATAACTTTTTGCTCCCCGGAAACGTTTAAAGTGATTTGGGGCTTTGACAGAAGCCTCTGGACCCCTTCTTTTGTAACCGTGACTCCCCCCAGCTTAAATATTTCAACCATGTCAGAGTCCTTCATATCCATGGCATACCTCAATCTAATTAATATATCGTTGTTATCCACACTGTTCCTCCTTAAGGAATAAACTTTTACATAAAAACTGCAATAAAAAAATTATACTCATTTGTGAAGGAAATAGCAATGTTTCTCATGGGATGTTTTAAAAAATATGGTATACTGTAAACACAAACTGCTTTTTAAGGGGGTGATATTCATGGAAAAGGAAAAAGTGATTAAAAGCATTAAAATTGCCGCTGCCGCAGTACTGGCAATTACCATTGCAGCCGAACTTGGTTTAAAATATTCCGCTACGGCCGGCATCATCACGGTACTGAGCATCCAGAACACCAAAAGGGAAACCATGAAAAGCGCCAGAAACCGGACTCTGGCTTTTATATGCGCCTTAATACTTGCCGCAGTCTCCTTCCGCCTTTTAGGCTTCACTCTCATTGCTTTTGCAGGATACCTTCTATTATTTGCCCTGCTTTGCCTGTATGCGGACTGGGGAGAAGCCATAGCCATGGATTCCGTATTGATCACTCATTTTCTGACGGAACAGTCCATGTCTTTGTCTCTCATAGGAAATGAGATCGCCTTGTTCCTAATAGGCACTACCGTAGGAGTCCTGGTCAACATGCATCTTCGAAAAAAAGAAAAAGTATTTCAAAAGCTGGCTGATGACGTAGATTCTCAGATAAAGGGGATCTTAAACCGCATGTCTCACTGGCTCATGGAGGAGGATAAAAGCGGATATGGCCCGGATTGTCTCATACAGCTTAAGGAAAGCCTGGATCAGGCAAGAATGTGCGCCCTTAATAATTACAACAACGCCCTTTGGAAAAAGGATTCCTATGAATTGGATTATGTCCAGATGCGCCAGCAGCAAAGCATGGTGCTCCAGGAAATTTACGAAAACATCAAAAGCATCACCTGCCTGCCCAGGCAGGCAAAGCAGGTGGCACTGCTTCTGGAAGGAATCCAGCAGGGGTATCACAGAAATAACACTGCAGAAGGACTTTTAAAGGATTTAGACCTTTTGTTCCAGGATTTAAAAAGCCATGAACTTCCCTCTGTCCGGGAAGAATTTGAAGCCAGGGCCATCCTGTTTTATATCTTAAAGCAGATAAAAAAACTGCTGGTGATAAAAAGAGAATTTATTCTGACACATCATAAATAAAACCAGGAGGCCAGCGGAAATCTTTTCTTCCGTCAGCCTCCTGATTATCTTATTTCACCGCCTGTATCACACCAGGCACCTCCCATGCACCGTCACTTCCAACTGCATATCCATCGGGAGTCAGCGTGTTCACGGCCATGGCGCCGTTCCATGCCAGATAATACCACTTTTCTTTACAGAGAATCCATTTGCCTGCTGCCATGCTTCCGTCTTCATTTAAGTAATACCAGATTCCCTTATCCTGGATCCAGCCGGTCTTCATATAACCCAGTTGATCAAAATAATACCACAGTCCGTTAATTCTTGCCCAGGACGCCTGAATATATCCGCCGGCCTTTTTCTCATACCACCAGCCGGTATGATCTTTCTTCCATTCTCCCTGAACCGTAAATCCCGGTCCTCTGCCGGCATCTCCATCCTCCCTGTCGTCTCTGCCTGGTACAGGTGGATTCACCTCATCCTTTGTGTTGGCCGCCACGAACATGGAAAGCTCCCATATGTCAAAGCTCATTCTGTTCCCGCTTACAACCGGATGGATCACATGGATTTCTCCGTCATGGCAATGGTAAATAACAAGATTTTCTTTTCCAAGGCCCTCTGGGATATCCATGGTGATCCTGATGGGAAGTCTGGGCTGCATTTCTCCATCTGCACCGGAGAGGACAATGTCCATTGCTGCATATTTCTTTGCCTTATCCACAATCTCATCAGGCACCTCTTCCTCTGCCCTGCGTATCCGCAGCCGTATGGTCTGAGCTCCTTCCGACTCTAAATCAGCATTGAGCCCCAGGCCGTAGGCACGGACATTTTTAAAGAAGCTATCCGCCTGTAAGGAAGTCGTAATGTGATCAAATTGTTTCAGAAGTTTCTCTTCCAGAACCTTCAGCAGTTTTAACGTCTTATCACTTAATTTTCCCCTTTCTTCTATGTTTTCCATTGTTTCCGCTGCACTGTTCAATGCCTCGGTGAAGGCCGTTTTTTTCTCTGCCTCTGTTAAGTAGTCTCCATAGAGGAGCTTATCCTCCAGCTTTCTCTCCAACGCCTCTAAATTCCCCTCCGTGACTGCGGTTTCACATCCCCATAAAATCTATGCTTTGCTTTCTCTGTCTCCATAAAGTGTATTAATTTTCAGGTTATTTCAGACAATTTCACATAATCCCATTCGTTCCTCTCATGATCCAAATCCCAGACACAAAAAAATGCCCTCCTTGCAGCAAATAGTTTTATTCCTATTTACCACAAAGGGAGCATATCATCCTATGCTGTTTAACAATCATCATGCAAAACCAAAATATCTCATAATACCTAAAAAAATACCATACGCGAATCCATATTGGTCATCACGCAGCTTTTCAGCATCCGACAGATTGCTTAAGTATCCCAATTCCACAAGGTTAGCCGGCATATTGGCATTTCTTAATACGTACAGAGACGGATTTTCCCTGATCCCGTTATTTGCCGTTCCTGTCACCTGGTTTACGCCGTCCATGATCTGCTCTGCCAGCCATTGTGCCTGGGTATAATATTGGTAAATATATACCTCCGTACCATTGATGGCAGGGTTCGGATTCACATTGCAATGTATGCTGATAAAATAGTCGGCCGGCCAGCCATTGGCCAGGGCAACTCTCTGTGCCAGGCTGGTAGTATTATTGGTTCCCAATACAGTAGTTGGTTCCGGCCTGGATACGCGTGCTTCAAACCTTGGATCGCTGTTTAACAGGTTTTGCAGATAAATTCCCACCTGATAATTGATTTCCGATTCACTTAAACCGTTAGCCTCTGCCCCACTGTTAAAAAATCCGCTGGGATTATGACCTTGATCAATAAATATTTTAATAGCCATATGAGCATTTCCTTTCATACTTACTATAATAAATATATGACCTAATCCTGCAAATGCCACATTCTATCAGGTTTTTTGGTTGTTTTTACATAAAACATGATTTACCTTAACAGATCCTGGGCAAGCCCTCGCCGTATAATACATCAATGGTCCGGCTTCCCTGGAGCCTGGTTTTCATTGTCACACCTCTGCCTTCCAGAACGGTTCCGATGATTCCGGCGTTTTTCCCATACTTGCTTTTTTGGACTGCCTGCAAAGCCCTTTGTGCCTGGTTTTCAGGAACAATGGCTATCATTTTCCCTTCGTTTGCCATGTAAAGGGGATCCAGGCCCAGAATATCGCAGAAGCCTCTCACCTGGGTGCTGACCGGAAGAGCTTCTTCCCATATCTCCACCCTGCAGGAGGACTGGTCCGCAGCCTCATTAAGAACCGTAGCAAGCCCGCCCCTGGTAACATCTCTCATACAGTGAACCTGGATATTTTCATCAAGAAGATTTTTTACGATGGAATGAAGAGGAGCACAATCACTTGCGATCTGATTTTCGATCCCCATCCGGCGGGAAAGAATGGCCGCATGGTGTTCTCCCAGGTTGCCGGAAAGAATAACGGCATCTTTTGGCCTGCACTTTGAAATGCTGATGCCTTCCTTCCGGATCTCTCCTATGCCTGAGGTATTGATATAGATTCCGCCGTTTCCCTCCACCACCTTCGTATCACCGGCCACGATCCTTACTCCGGCTTCTTTAGATGCCATGGCCATGGAAGAGGCTATCTGCTCAATGATCTCAAGCTCTGCACCCTCTTCTATAATGAAGCCTGCGGTGAGAAATCTGGGGACAGCACCCATCATGGAAAGGTCGTTTACGGTCCCGCATATGGCAAGCTTACCGATATCTCCTCCTTTAAAAAACAGGGGAGTGACCACAAAGGAATCCGTTGTGTAAGCAATCTTCCCTTTGATATTCAACACTGCGGAATCTTCCAGTTTATTTAGGGTCTTATTATTAAAATGCTTTAAAAACACTTCATTGATGAGATTGCCGGTTTGCTTTCCTCCGCTGCCGTAGGACATATCAATTTTCATGGTTTCTCCTCTCCTTCCATTCTCTTTCTTTCATTTTTGCATACTGATGAATCAATGGGATATGCTCACATATTCAGTTGACGCCCGGTGAAGCAGGGCACGCTGTTCACAAACTCAAGGTTGAGAGAGGTTTTTCTTTCAACCTTAGGATCATGAATTCTGATACCAGATGCCGCAGGTTCCTTCCTGGGATACCATACAGGGACCGATGGCATGAAGCGGGGTGCAGGCTGTTTTAAACAGGGGACAATCCGGCGGATTGATCTGCCCAAGTATCACCGACTTACACTTGCAGCCCGCCGGCATATGCTCTTCCATCTCTTCTTTCTTGCTTCCTGCATCGTAGGCTTTGTATTCTTCCTTAAGCTTTAAAGCGGAATTTTCTATGGTCCCGATTCCTCTCCAATAACCATCTGCTGATTCAAAATACTGCTTAATAAGTGCAGCCGCCTTCTGATTTCCTTCCTCTGTCACAGCGCTGGCATATAGGTTTTTCACCTCAAAGCTCTGCTTCCTGATCTGGGTCATGATCTCGTATACGGCGGCAAGGATATGCTCTCCTTCAAATCCTGCAATTACAAAGGGCTTTCTGTATCTGGAAGCCAGTTCCCGGTATACGCCGCTTCCCGTGATCACGCTGACATGTCCGGGGCTTAAAAACCCGTCAATGGCTTTCTCCTTTTCGCAGAGAAAGGAAAGGGCCGGTACAATGGTTTTTACGGAGGTTAAAAGCTTCAGATTTTCAATTTTCTTCTGTCGGATTTCCTCAAGCAGCAAAGCATAAACAGGAGCCGTGGTTTCAAACCCCACCGCTGCAAAAACATATTGGATTCCTTTGTTTTTTTCTGCTTCCCCAACGGCCATAAGAGGCGAATACAGGATCTTCACCCGCCCTCCGGCCGCCTTTGCTTCTGTCAGGCTCATTTTGCTTCCCTTGACCTTCATCATATCTCCGAAGGTGAGCACGCAATGATTTTCCTTCAGGGAATATTCCGTCAGTTCATCAATATAGGAGGAAGAGGTGACGCAGACCGGACAGCCTGGTCCTGATATCAACTGGATCCTGGGTGAGATCATGGTCCGGATGCCGTTTTTAAAGATGCTGGACGTATGGGTTCCGCATACCTCCATGATCTTTACCGGTCTTCCGTCATAATTTTTCAGTTCACGTATCACCTGGTTGATCATGTTTTTATAGCTCCTCCTGAAGCTGGGAAAATATGGAGAGAATTTCTTTGGCCATATCCTCCTTTAAGACCTCGATGACGCAGCCGGCATGTATGAGAACATAATCTCCCACTTTCGCATCCACCAGCCTTATATTGGCATCAGTAATATTGTCCATAATGTTGATTTTTGCGTAATCACCCCTTATCTGAATCACTTTTCCCGGCACTGCAACACACATGGCATCCCATCCTTTCCAAATCCCTGATCCCGGATTTTAAATATTCATTTCCCACATAAGTCTGGCCCAGACTCACTCCCCCGTCATTGGGGGGAACAGCCGAATTCAAATAAACTTGAAACCCCTTTTCCCTTAAAAGCCTGGTGGTATGTCTGGTCAGCAGGGCATTTTGAAAAACGCCGCCGCTTAAGGCTACGGTATTGCTTAAGTATCTGCTCCCCAGCTTCCCGCAGACAGAGGCCACTGCCTCTGCCAGGGCAAGGTGAAAACCAAGGGCCAAAGAGCCTGTCTCCGCCCTGTTCCTCATGGTGCAGAGGGCTTCAAAGACTGGCCCGGGGTCTAATTCCAAGACACCGTCCTTTTCCTTTATTCCAAAGGAAAGCCTGACAGGATTTACCCGGTTTCTTTCCCCAAGCACTGCCTCTTTTTCCAGCAATATGGCGCATTCTCCCTCATACCGGTTTTCATGCCCGATATTTAAGACAGAGGCTGCCCCATCAAACAACCGCCCCACGCTGGAAGTCAAAACCCTGTTGACATTATGCTCCAGGGCGGCTTTTATCACATCCAGCCTTTCATCCTGAACGTAAGCTTCAAGACCTGCGTGAAGCAGACAGCAGGTTGCCGTCTTCCTGGCATCCCCCATGGACTTATCTCCTCCCAGAATGGGAAACATGCTTAGGTGGGCCGCCCGTATGAATTCCCTTCCTTCACAGACAAGGAATTCTCCGCCCCATATATTCCCGTCCGTCCCATAGCCGGTCCCGTCAAAGGCAACTCCGATTACAGGCCCCTTTAAATCATGCTCCGCCATGACCGACGCAACATGGGCATGGTGGTGCTGCACCTTAAGGACAGGGAGGCCAAGAGCTTCTGCAAAATGCGCCGAGTGGTAGTTGGGATGAAGGTCACAGACCGCCAGCCCTGGGGTTATTCTAAACAGCCTGGTCAGGTCTTCATAGGATCTTTGAAATTCCTCCATAACCGCCTCTTCTTCCAGATCCCCGAAATACTGGGATACCACTGCATTCCCCTTCTGACAAAGGCAAAATGCCGCCTTTAGATCCCCTCCTGCTGCAAAGATCCCGGCCTTTGTCCGGTCTCTTCCTTCTCCCCTGCTTCCCCCTCCTTTGGAAAGGAAAACCGGATAAGGGACATAGCCTCTGCTTCTTCGGATCAATTGGGGCCGGCCTTCTATGATTTTTGCAACGGAATCATCCACGGAACGGAGGATTCTTCTTTTATTGTATAATACACCATCCAGATCAGGTGGGGAGAGAGCCAGCATAGGTTCATCCTCCCGAATAATAGGCTGTCCGGAACGATTGGCACTTGTCATGATCAGAGGTCCCAGCCGTTCCGTCAGCATATGCTGGAGAGGCGTGTAAGGCAGGAAAGCCCCGCAATATATACTTCCATTGCCAACAGAGGGCGCCATGGGATCCTGTTTCATGTTAAGCAGTACAATGGGCCTTGCCTTTGATTCCAGCAGCTTCTTTTCTTCCTCAGAGACCAGGCAGAACCTGCTTATTTCCGGGATCCCGGGAAACATGACTGCAAAGGGCTTTTCCTCCCGCCCCTTTAATTTACGAAGCCGTTTTACCGTATCCTCCCGAAAAGGGGAACAGGCCAGATGATAGCCTCCGATTCCTTTTACTGCAACGATCCCTCCCTTTGACAGCACGGTCAGAGCCTGTTCAAACGCCTCCTTTTCCCGCAGTTCCCCAGGATCATTTTCCCTATGGTGATAGATGAGGTAAGGGCCGCAATCATTGCAGGAAATGGTCTGGGCATGAAAACGCCTGCCAACAGGCCAGGTGTATTCTTCCAGACAGGCACTGCATAAGGGGAAATCCCCCATGGTTGTCCGGTTTCTGTCATAGGGCAGATCCTCGATGATGGTATATCTGGGTCCGCAGGATACGCAGCTAATGAATGGATTCTCATATCTTCTGTCTGATGCATTGGAAAGCTCTTTCATGCATTCCGGGCACACCGGCAGGTCCGGTGGGATCACTGATATTTCTCCCCCGGATTCACTTCCTATGATGATAAAATCTTCAAGGTCCATGAAAGGGATCTCTTCCTCTTCCATCTTTATGATTTCATGGCCGCCCTTCCTGTCTTCTTTAAGGTCAGCCAGGAACCTGCCGATCACATCTCTTTCAGACTGGGCCACGATCTCTACATAACCGCCTACGTTGCGGACCAGACCTTTTATTCCGTATTGTTTTGCAGCACGATAAACAAGGGGTCGGAATCCAACCCCCTGGACAATGCCGTAAACCCTTATTTGTTCTGTAATGACCTTGTTTTTTCCATGATCCATTCTACTACCTTTTCATAGCCTTCTTCCGTCTTACCGGATACCTTGATAACCGGGGCTGTTTGATTCAAAGCCCGGACTCCTTTCATAAAAAAGTCCTGATCAAAATCAATATATGGTAAAAGATCACATTTATTCAACAAAATCAGATCCGCCTTTTCAAAGGCCAGAGGATATATGATATGTTTTCATACCCCACCGCATAAATACAAATCAGGCTCCCCACCAGTCCAACAACCAATACCATGATCGCCGTCAGCTTATCAAAAATCATGGCATGTTCTACTTCAATTTTATTTTTTACCGTAAATTCAAAGCAGACCATTGCTGCCGCCTGTACAAACGATAAAACCGAAACAACATATTTTTTATACCGGATGCCCACAGAAATCACATAGACCGCTATTCCTGCCTCTGCAATTCCCATAATTGCATCAATGGCCTTTTCCCAATGAAAGGAAAAAACAATTCCGCTTTTAAAATATAAACCTGCGGCTGCTAAAGTCAGAACTGCCGTACCTGCTGCACCTGCCCTGACGATCCTGTTTCTTGCCCCATCATCTTTCACCATCAGAATCCCTAAGGCCGCAGCCAATGGAAATAAAATCAATACCGTAATCGCACCCATACATTTATCACCCGGCTTTTGTTTTGTGTACAATTTACACAATTTTAATACCAGGAAGGAAAATATGAAAATTCAACTCAAAGGAAAGAGAGAACTCCGCCTTAAGCAGGGATAAAACGGAAAAATACAGGGTTGACCCATGTTCTTTTGCAAAAATATATACAACTTTTCAACAAAAACAAAGGAAAAATACACAATATCTTAACGCACCTCCGGTTTCCCTCCAGGAAATAGAGATGTGAAGAAACCGTTAAATTAATGGAAAGGGCGAGTTACAAAATAAAACAGGGTCCAGAAACGTTATTTTATTTTAAAACAAGCTTTTTGTGGTAGAATAGAATAAAGAGAACATACAAAAAAGGAGGACCCATATGGAACAGAAACTCCCAACCACCATTGCTGAGTACATCGCAGGCCAAAGCCCGGAAATACAGCCCCTTCTGGGAAAGCTCTACCAGACCATAAAAGAAGCCGCACCGGAAGCAGGGGAAAAGATCAGTTGGGGAATGGCCACATTTGTCTATCACGGTAATCTGGTACATTTCTCAGCAGAGAAAAAACATATCGGATTTCATCCGGCGCCCACCGGGATCAATGCCTTTAAAGAAGATTTAAAGGAATACCGCTGTTCAAAGGGCACGGTACAGTTCCCCTATGACAAGCCCCTCCCCCTTGATCTCATAGGAAAAATGGTCCGCTTCCGGACAGCCGAACAGGAAGCCCTTTTCCAAGAGAAAAAAGCGGGAAAAACAAAGGAAAAAACATTGAGGCCACGGTATCCAATGCCTGACGATGTGATGGCAGAGCTTCAGAAAGAAGGGCTGACTGAGGCCTACGATGCCCGCCCACCTTATCAGAGAAATGATTATGTGGGATGGATCACAAGGGCCAGGCGCCCGGAAACCCGCAGGAAGCGCATGGACCAGATGCTGGACGAACTGCGTTCCGGCGATGCCTACATGGGCATGGCTTATTCCTCCAAAAAAAGCACAAAGGCCGGACCTTTTTAACCGGCCTTTTTTGTTTCCCAAACCATTTCTTAATAATTCTTAATTCCCCTGGATTTCATTGTTATTCTATTTATAAATGATATAATTCATCATATTTCTATATTAATGAATCAAAGGCATATGGCTGCATATCCAGTTGACACCCGATAAAGCGGGGCACACTGTTTACAAACAGGAATTGAAGGATTTTTTTCTTTCAACCTTAAAATAATAGAAAAGGAGGCTGCCCACCCATGAACACAGCACAGCAGATACTGGTAGTGGATGACGATGCGGACATCCGGGAGGTTCTCCGCATTCAGTTGGAGAGCAAAGGCTATTCCGTATGGGAATCCGCAAACGGAAAGGATGCGGTGGCAGCCGTCACGGAAAATCCTGATATTGATCTTATTATTTTAGACATCATGATGCCCGGCTTATCGGGAATCGATGCCTGTACCCAGATCCGGAAGATATCTTCTGCCCCTGTATTGTTTTTAACGGCAAAATCAAAAGAAAGCGATAAAACCGCGGCCTATGAAAACGGCGGCGATGATTACCTGGTAAAGCCATTTTCACAGGCAGAGCTTCTGATGAAGGTCCGCTCTCTTTTAAGAAGATATGTTGTCTATAAAGGGAAGGCGGCGCCTGTTTCGGATCTTTCAAAAATCCGTATTCAGGATATTCTTATTGATACTGCAGGCCGTTTTGTTTACCGGGAAAATCAAAAAATCGAGCTTACGGATACAGAGTACCAGGTTTTGATGTATCTGGTCAGGAACAGGGGAAAAGCCAAGGATGCACAGGCAATCTACGAGGGTGTATGGAATGATAAGTTCTTCCCTTCTTCCACCAATACGGTCATGGTACACATCTTAAAGCTCCGGAAAAAACTGGAACTGGATTTTAATAATCCAGCCATCATACGAACCGTTTGGGGAAAGGGCTATCAGATCGATGAAGCATAAATGGATCTCATCTTTACGGTATAAGCAGATATTTGTATTGATCATTGGGGCAGTGGTCAGCTTTGGAATGTACTTTGCCGCACAGGTCTTTGGCGATTATCTCGTATCCAGAAACCATATGAATGAAGATGCCGCATGGAAGCGGCTGACCAATTATCAAAACTCTTTTGAAAATTATATCAATAAGTACCATGTATCCGTGAAAAACGTAAGATCCATCTCCAAATGGGTGAAGAACCATAAATACGTTTACGTGACCATTTTTAACGGCAATGAAATCATCTACGAATTCGGTTTCTGGAATGATGCCTACGCTTCCTATGAAACCTCCGGCTCCATTGGCGAAAGCAGCAAACAGGCCATAAGGGATATTCATTTCAGCGACGGCACCTATTCCGTATCCATCATTGATTCATCGGAAATAAAGTGGTATAACCTGGTATCCTATGTTTCATGGGGAGTATTTTTCCTGTTTCTGTTTGTGATCCTGATTTTCTATAACCACCGGATCATCGCACGGATCATACTTTTGTCAAAAGAGGTTTCCCTGATTGAAAAAGGGGATCTGGAACAGCCGATTTTTTACAAAGGGAATGACGAGATTGCCCTGCTGGCAAAAAATGCGGATAACATGAGAAATTCCATTATCACAAAATATAAGAGCGAAAAGGAGGCCTGGGAGGCAAACAGCGAGCTGATCACTTCCATGTCCCATGATATCCGGACGCCCCTTACTTCCCTCATCGGCTACCTGGAAATACTGGATTCAAAAAGCTATCATTCGGAAGAACAGTTTGACAAATACATCAAAAGCTGTAAAGAAAAATCCATTCAGTTAAAAGACTTATCCGACCGGCTCTTCCAGTATTTTCTTGTATTCGGCAAAGAACGGATATTAATGCGGATGGAGACATTTGATGGAAAGATCCTGCTCCAGCAGCTTTTTATGGAATACGTGTTTGACCTTGGCAACCTGGGATTTGATGTAAAGACAGAATTTGCAGAGCAATCCTGCAACATAACCGCTGATATCCAATATCTGAGACGGTTGTTCGATAACCTGTTTTCCAATGTAAGAAAATATGCCGGAGGAGATGGGCCGGTCATTGTCAAAAGCCGGACGGACGGCAATAACCTGATCATCACGATCTCCAATGAAATCCGCAGGGACAGCATGATTTTGGAAAGCACTAACATTGGACTTAAAACCTGTCAGAAAATAACAGAGCAAATGAACGGCACCTTTGAGATACAAAAAACAGGGACAAATTTCACCGTCAATGTAACGTTTCCAATGGAACCAGTCAGAGAGGAGTAAAAATCTATGAGAAACGTATTGGAGTATCTGGAACACTCCGCAAGCATTTTTCCGGAGAAAATTGCTGCACAAGATCAGGAAAAAAGCTGCTCTTACAAAGAACTGTTATTAAATGCCAAACGGCTGGGCAGCTTTCTTTCCGAATTTGAATCACCAGGAAGCCCTGTTGTAGTCTTTATGGATAAAAGTGTAGAAGCATTGACAGCATTCATGGGAATCCTATATGCCGGCTGCTTCTATGTTCTCATCAGCCCTGGACAGCCGGCCCACCGCATCCGGCAGATCATGGAGGTCCTTAAGGCAGATTCCGTCATCACCCTGGGAGAACCCAAGGTCCTGCCGGAAGACATGGGATTTACCGGGAATCTCTTTGATTACCATGAAATGCTCAAAAGCGAACCAAGGGAAGAAGCCTTAAAATTCATCCGTGAACAGTCCCTGGACATAGATCCTTTGTACTGCAACTTTACCTCCGGCTCAACAGGCGTTCCAAAGGGTGTATTGGTCAGCCACCGGTCGGTCATTGATTTTATGGAATATTTTCCTTCCATGTTTGGCATAGGGTCAGAAGACATTATCGGGAACCAGGCCCCCTTTGACTTTGATGTATCTGTTAAGGATATTTACTCCACTCTAAAAACCGGGGCGACCATGGTCATCATCCCAAAGAGATTATTCTCCATTCCCACAGAACTGCTGGATTTCCTGTGGGAACGCAAGGTGACCACCCTGATCTGGGCAGTCTCCGCCCTGTGCCTTATCACCCAGTTAAAAGGGTTCACTTATAAAGTTCCTTCCAGGGTCAATAAGGTCTTATTCAGCGGTGAGGCTATGCCGGTAAAACATTTAGCCATCTGGCAGAAATACCTTCCCGATGCAAGTTATGTGAACTTATACGGCCCTACGGAAATCACCTGCAACTGCACCTACTACCCGGTGGACCGGGTATTTGAAGCTCATGAAACCGTGCCCATAGGAAGAGCGTTTCCCAATGAAAAGGTCTTCCTTCTGGACCAGAATGACAGGCTTGTTACGGAAACGGGTCAGATTGGAGAGCTTTGCGTATCCGGGACAGCTCTTGCCCTTGGGTATTATAACAATCCGGAGCAGACAAAACGGGTATTTGTACAGAATCCCCTTAACACCCGCTGCTTAGAAACCATTTACCGCACCGGGGATCTGGCCTTTTATCATGAAAGCGGGGACCTTTGCTTTGCCGGACGCAAGGATTTTCAGATCAAGCACATGGGGCACCGCATTGAACTGGAAGAAATCGAAGCTGCCTTAAACACCTATCCCCTCATTGAACGGGCATGCTGTGTCTTTGATGAGGAAAAAAACCGGATCACGGCATTTTATGTGGGAAATATGGAGGGAAGGGAACTTTCAATCCGGATGAGGGAATCCCTGCCGGTTTATATGATCCCCTCTGTGTTCTGCCCTCTCCCCCTATTACCGGTCACCCCAAACGGAAAAATGGACCGGAAAAAGCTATTAGAAATGGGGAAAGGAAAACAGCCATGAACGAAATGAAATTTGAATATGCCATTCAAAAGTACCAAACTCCCTTCTACATTTTTGATACGGATATCCTGGCCCTGCAGATCCAGAAAATCAGGGATGCCCTGGGACCGGAAGTGGAATTATGCTATGCAATGAAGGCCAATCCCTTTATCATCAAGGAATTGGAAGGACTGGTGGATTCCTTTGAAGTCTGTTCCCCCGGGGAATTTTCCATCTGTGAAAGGGCCGGGATAAACATGGGGAAAGTCGTCATGTCCGGCGTACATAAGAAGCCTGAGGATGTGGAATATGCCCTGAAGCAGTACGGAGACAAGATCATTTATACCGCTGAATCTCTCTCCCACTGGCAGATCCTTGCCGACTGTACCAAACGCCTGCAGCTACCGGTCCGGGTCCTCCTCCGTCTGACCTGCGGAAACCAGTTCGGCATGGATGAAAGCCTGATCCGGCAGATCATTGCAGGCGGTACCCATGAATTTATCACAATTGAGGGGATCCAGTACTTTTCCGGTACCCAAAAGAAATCATTAACAAAGTTGGAAAAGGAGCTTCACATGCTGGACCAGTTCTGCCGGGAATTAAACCAGGAATATTGCTTTGCCGTTAAAAGGCTGGAGTATGGTCCCGGACTTCCCATCTGCTATTTTGAGGAGGAGAAAAATGAAGAGGATCAGATGCTAAATGGCCTTGCTGAGCTCATCAAAAAGCTTACTTTCGGCGGCAGACTGGCATTGGAAATGGGAAGGTTCATGGCTGCCCCCTGCGGTTCCTATGTGACCGGGGTGGTGGATCAGAAGACAAACAAAGGAGATGCCTACTGTATTGTTGACGGCGGTATCCACCAGCTAAACTATTACGGTCAAATGCTCGCCATGAAAAAACCGCCCATCCTTCATTTTAATCACCGGGAGGGAGAGAGAACGGAATGGACGGTCTGCGGCTCTCTTTGCACGGTGAATGATGTGCTTGTCAAGCAATATCCCTTCCAAAACCTTCAGACGGGAGACCAGCTTATTTTCCAGAAGACCGGCGCTTATTCCGCAACAGAAGGCATGTCTTTATTTTTAAGCCGGGACCTGCCGCAGATCCTTCTCTATTCTGCAAAAGAAAATTTCCGTATTGCAAGACCTCACTTTCAAACGAATGTTTTAAACTATTTTAAACCTAAGGAGACAAAACCATGGAACAATTATTAGAAATCTTAAACGATATCAACCCAGGCATTGATTATGAAACAGAAACAAGGCTCATTGACGGAGGACTCCTGGACTCATTTTCTATTCTCTCCCTCATTCCGGAACTTGAGGATGCATTTGGCATCGAGATCACTCCCATAGACATGGTACCTGCTAATTTTAACTCTGCAAATGCAATTTGGGATATGATCCATCGGTTAAAAGAGGAATAAAAGATGGCCTACAATTCACTCCTGTACCTTTTTATCTTTTTGCCGGCTGTATTGCTGGCCTACCAGCTTGCTCCCCAGAGCAGCCGGTATAAAGTACTGTTGTCTGCCAGCTATGTTTTCTTCCTTTCCTTTAGCGGAAGACTTCTGGTATACCTGCTTTTTTCTACCCTCTCCATTCACCACATGGGTCTATGGCTTGCTTCCTGTAAAAAAGACTATATATGGGCAGGATGCACCCCTGAGACTAAAAAGGCAAAAAAGGCAGCCTATGAGGCCAAACGCCGCAGGATCTTATGGCTTGGGATGGGATTGCAGCTTAGCATTTTATTGATTTTAAAATACTCCGGTTTCTTTTTTGAGAACATCAACCTGGTATTAAAAGCAATATCCTTCCCAAGGCTTCTGCCTTCCATGAAGTTTGCCCTGCCCATTGGCATCTCCTTTTACACCCTGCAGGCGATCTCATACCTGATAGATGTTTATTATGACAAAATAGAGGCTGACCACAATTTAGGCAGGCTGGCCTTATACCTCTCCTTTTTTCCAGCCCTTTTGGAAGGCCCTATCTGCCGCTACTCTCAGACCGCCGAAGCCCTCTGCCAGGGAAAGCCCCTGGAATACAAGAATGTTACCTATGGACTTCAGCGGATGATGTGGGGATTATTCAAAAAGCTTGTTATTGCAGACCGTCTTAATCTGCTTGTGGAAACAATCTTTGACACCCCCAATCATTACGGCGGGATCATCGTTTTTGCGGGAGCTGTTTTATATACCTTTCAGCTATACGCGGATTTTTCAGGCTGTATTGACATGACCATCGGAACCGGGGAAATGTTTGGGGTAACCATTCCCGAAAACTTCCGTCAGCCCTTTTTCGCTAAAACCGCATCGGAATTCTGGAGACGCTGGCATATTACCCTTGGCGCCTGGTTAAAGGATTATATTTTTTATCCCATATCCTTAACCAAATTCGTCAAGAATCTGGGAAAACATTCCCGGGCTAAATGGGGAAAGCATTTGGGGCAGGTCATTTCCTCTTCCATTGCCCTGTTCGGCGTGTGGATTTTAAACGGTCTGTGGCACGGAACCGGCTGGAACTATATTTTCTTTGGAATGTACTATTATGTCCTCATATTATTGGGGAATTTACTGGAGCCGGCGGTCCAAAGAATTACCAATGCCTTAAGGATCCGCCGGACCGGCACCTTGTACAGGAGCTTTCAGACCATAAAGCTGCTTTTGATCGTATTTACAGGAGAACTTTTCTTCCGGGCAAACAACCTGACTGCCGGCATGAATATGTTCCGGTCTATTTTCACCGGCTTTCACTGGTCTGCGCTTACAGACGGTTCCCTCCTTAAGCTGGGACTGTCTCTGCCGGATTTCATTGCAATATTCTTTGGTTTTATTGCTGTATACGCAGTGGGTGCAATCCATGAACAAGGGATTTCCATCCGCGAAAGAATTTCCCGTTTGAATATATTGGCCCGCTGGAGCTTACTTTACGCCGCAATCCTCATTGTCATTGTTTTGGGGGCTTACGGCGACGGATACTTACCTGCAAAACTTATTTATGCCGGATTTTAAGAGGGGATGAGATGAAGATCAAAAACAGGATAAAATCAATTTCATTTTTAACCGGACTTTTTATTTTATTGTACATTGCCTCCTACCTGCTTCTTCCTTACAATAACATGGGGGATAACCTATATAAAAAGGCAAACGGCATCCTAAAGGAACCAAAAGACACCATAGACTATGTGGCAATCGGGGACAGCGAATGCAGCGCCAGCATTTCCCCCATGGAGATCTGGAATGCTTACGGCTACTCAGGATATAACTGCGGCGTCCCAAGCCAGCAATTGCAGGATACTTACTATTTGCTGGAACGGCTGCTTAAAAACCAGCATCCAAAAGTTGTTTTTCTGGAAACCAATGCATTTTACCGGGATTTCAAATATATCAACACCCTTGAAACTTCCATAGAAGAAGCTGTCAAAAAAATATTTCCCATCTACAAATACCACGACAACTGGAAACATTTTCATTTTTATATGTTAAAAAGCATAGGCCGTAAGGTAATCCAGGATCCAGTCACTGTTTATAAAGGATATCAATACAGCGCAATCGTAAAGCCCTACAAAAGCGGGCCTTATGTCACGGAAACAGACGATGTCTATGTGATCGATGAGCAGCCCTTATTATACTTGAATAAAATCACGAGCCTTTGCAGGGAAAAGGACATCCAACTGATCCTGTACAGCGCTCCGTCGCCAAAGTGCTGGTCCTATTCCAAGCACAACGCAGCCGCAGCCTTTGCCAATGAAAACCATCTGACTTACATTGACTTAAATCTGGATATTGATACCCTGGATATTGACTGGGCAAAGGATTCCAGGGATGACGGAGATCACTTAAACTACTTTGGAGCGGAAAAGGTGTCAGCCTACATAGGAAACTATTTATCAGAACACACGGACCTGGCCGACCGCCGGAAAGATAATGGGTTTGAGGGCTGGAACAGAGAACTGAAAAATTATCTCAAACTGATGGAACTGAATTAGGACTTAATGAGCATTGGGCGGCAGTCAAACAGGCTGGCCCAATGCTTTTTTAAGGATCTTAAGCCATGGACGGCTTTGGAGCCGTTATTTTTGTATGTAGCCGGACATGAAATCCGCCAGCTTATTACATGCAGTCTTTAGCTGGCTTAGCTCAGGAAGGTAAACCACCCGGAAATGATCCGGTTTTTCCCAGTGGAACCCGCCCCCATGAGTCAGCAGGATCTTCTTATCCTTTAAAAAGTCCAGGACAAATTTTTCATCGTCAGAAATGTTGAATTTATCGGTATCGATTTTAGGGAACATGTAAAAGGCTGCTTTTGGTTTTACTACGGAGATCCCCGGAATGGCATTTAAGGCATCATAGGTGTATTCTCTCTGCTCGTATATTCTCCCGCCGGGAACCAGCAGTTTTTTCGTTTCTTCTTCCATATCCAGGGCGGCCTGGATCACTGACTGGGCCGGGACATTGGAGCAGAGCCTCATGGAGGATAACAGGTTAATCCCTTCCACATAGCCCTTTGCAAAGGATTTATCCCCGCAAAGGCTCATCCAGCCGCATCGGTATCCTGCGATCAGATGGGATTTGGAAAGGCCGTTGTATGTAATGGTCAAAAGATCCGGGGCCAGGGAGGCGATGGACACATGCTCCAGACCGTCTAAAACAAGCCTGTCATATATTTCATCAGCAAAGATGATCAGCCCATGTTTCCGGCAGATTTCCACGATTTCCTCCAGGAGTTCCCTGGGATACAAGGTGCCCGTGGGATTGTTGGGATTGATGATGACGATCCCTTTTGTCCTGCTGGTGATTTTACTTTTTATATCGTTAATATCCGGATACCAATCTGCCTCTTCGTCGCACATATAATGAACAGCAGTCCCTCCTGAAAGGGTCACTGAAGCCGTCCATAAAGGATAGTCCGGGGAGGGAACCAGGATCTCATCCCCGCAGTTTAACAGCCCCTGCATGGATAAGGTGATCAGCTCACTTACGCCGTTACCCGTGTATACATCATCCACCGTAACCTGATCAATCCCTTTTTTCTTACAGTATGCAACAATGGCTCTTCTGGCCGAAAGCAGCCCCTTGGAATCGGAATAGCCCTCCGTATTGGACAGGTTCTCATTCATCAGCTTAAGCAGCTCCTCCGGCGCACGGAAACCAAAGGGGGCAGGATTCCCTATATTTAATTTTAGTATATCAATTCCCTGGTCAATCATCCGGCATGCTTCATCCATGACCGGACCTCTGATGTCATAGCACACATGATCCAGCTTACTGGATTTTTCAAAATTCCTCATAAATATTCTCCTTTTTCTATGTAATTTAATAGGGGAAGGTAATAAAAAAACGCCCTAAACGTCGAAACGTTTAGGGCGAATATACAATCCGTGTTACCACCTAAATTCAGAGAAATCTCTGCACTCTCTACGATACCAGCATATCGTGTCCCTGTAACGTGGGAATACGTTGAAGCCTACTAAACCATCTCCCTGGGATCAAAACGGAGACCGTTATTCGGTCCAAAGCTCCGAGACTGCTTCGATATACTAAAATGAAGATTCGCACCAGCCATCTTCTCTCTGAAATTCATTGTATATGTACTATTTCTCTTCATTGCCTTTTCACTATTTCCGCAATGATATCACAGGAAAGAGGAATTGTCAATTGCTAAAAATATTTTAACAGTCTCACAGATTGCCCCTTCCTCACATCTCCTCATCCGCCGGAAATACGATTCCTCCCTTACGCCTTGCAACCGTCTGGATCTCACTCACCAGCAGGGTATGGTCCAGAAACTGATAGCAGGTTTCTAAATCATTGCTGCAGATCATGTCCTGAAATGCCAGGAATTCATCTAACATACGGTGATCACTTTTATTTTCATTTATTAAAGATTTTGTATTATCATTCATAATGATTTCAAAGCTGTTGCAGATGCTGGCAGGCGTATCCTGATGGATGACCCCCTTATCTCCCTGGATGTTGTTTGCAATGGGCGCCTTACAGTCCTTTGCTCCAACACAGGTACATTTAAAGGTACCGTAATCCAATAGTAATATCCCGGAGGTGTCAATTCCTCTTTCCACATTGGGGAAATATTCTACTTTTAAGGGCCTGCCGAATAATCCTGCCACATAATGGATGTTGTAGATATTAATGTCCATAAGGGCGCCGCCGGAGCACTGAGGATCAAAGGCCGGCAAAATACGGCCCTCTTTAAAGCTGTCGTATCTTCTGGAATATTGGGAATAGTTGCACTGCACGATCCTTATGTTTCCCAGGGAGGGCAGCAGTTCCTTTATCTTTTTAAAATTGGGCAGATGCAGGGTTGTAACCGCTTCAAATAAAAACAGCTTCTTTTCCCTGGCCAGCCCGCTTAATACCAGGGCCTCCTTATAGGTTGTGGTAAAGGGCTTTTCAACGATCACATGCTTTCCTGCCTCCAGTGCTTCTTTCCCAAACTGGAAGTGAAGATGGTTTGGCAGAGCCACATAAATTATATCCACACCGCTGTTTAAAAACTCCTGATAATCCGTAAAAGTATGCTTTATGCTGTATTTTTCCGCAAGCTCCTTACCGGCAGCTTCACTTCTTTTCGTACAGCAAACAGCGGTTACCTCTACGTTATCTAAATAATGAACCATCGGCAGAAATTCCTGCACGATCATTCCTGATCCTACAATACCAAGCTTCATACTTATCACCTCTTCAGTACAATTCAATGTTTCAGTTCCATAAGGGGAGAGCCTTACCTTTCTCCCCTTTTACCTTGCCATCCCCAACATGGCACCGGACAAATAAGGGATCAGCCAGATCAGCCATACAATGATGCTGAATTTGTGAAAATCAGCTCTGGTTTCTTTGTCATCCCTTACTACAACAATAGTAGCCCACACTGCATGAAATACCATGAGCAGAATGGCCAGCAGCCCCGTTATCCCATGAAAATTCAGCCGGAAGCCACTTGCAGAAAGTTTGCCCATGAATGCGGTTCCAATGGTATCAAAGACCAGTCCTGACCAGAAAATTACCAAATGCCACTTTTTAAGCTGTCCCTGGATCCGTTCACTCCATACTCCGATGGTATAAAAAACAAGTGCCAACGTAATGGATATCATTGCATAAATGAGCATAAGACTCCTCCTTTTAAACCACCTTCCTCAATTCTCCTGTTACAGAATCTATCACCAGTCCGTATACCATGATCTCCTCCGGGACAAAGGGATGATTGCGTATCAGCTCTACGGATTTTTTAATGGACAAATCCAGATCCATAAACCCTCCCAACCATGAATCAAAGTCAATCCCATAGTATTTTACCATATCAATATCCCTTTGGGTGATCCCCCGCTGTTTCATTTTTTCTATGATTTTCTTGCTGTCAGTATATCTGGCCCCGCAATCGGTATGACCGATCACAAGGATCTCCTTGACATCCAGTTCATAAATCCCGATCAGCAGGCTTCTCATTGCACTTCCAAAGGGATGGGAAATCATTCCCCCTGCATTTTTGATGATTTTTGCATCGCCGTTTTTAATCCCCAGGGCTGACGGCAACAATTCCGTTAATCTTGTGTCCATACAGGATACGATGGCGACCTTTTTATCTGGATACTTATTGGTAATATATTTTACATATCCTTGGTGCTCAACAAATTCTTTATTATATTGCAGTATTTCATCAATCATCATTCATTCTTCTTCCGCATTTTTATTCCGTCCCCCGTTAAAACAGTTTCAGGTAATTCCCATATCCTTCCTTCACCATCTTTTCCTTGGGAATAAATCTTAAAGAAGCGCTGTTAATGCAATAGCGCAGTCCTCCCCGGTCTATGGGACCATCTTCAAATACATGGCCCAGATGAGCATCTCCCAGGCTGCTCCTTACTTCCGTGCGGATCCTTCCATAGCTCCGGTCCTCCAAGTTATTAACAGACTCCGGATCAATGGGCTTTGAAAAGCTGGGCCATCCACAGCCTGACTCAAATTTATCCGTTGACATAAAGAGCGGTTCCCCTGTTGTAATATCCACATAAATCCCCTCTTCAAATTTATCAAAATACTCATTTTGAAAGGGCGGCTCCGTTACGCTGTTCTGAGTCACTTCAAACTGGAGGTCTGTCAGGCCTTCTTTTAATTCATCTATTGTCTTTTTTCCGTATTTCCTGCTTTTGTCCTCTGCCTTCTTTGCTTTTTCAAATTTATCAGCACCAATATGGCAGTATCCGCCCGGGTTCTTATCCAGGTATTTCTGATGGTATTCTTCTGCCCTGTAAAAGCAGGAAAGAGGCTCTGCTTCAATGGCTATTTTTTCTTCATATTTTTTCTGAAGCTGGTTTATTGACTCCCGGATCACCGCTTCATCCCCGTCATGGGTGAAATAGATTCCGGTACGGTACTGGGACCCCACATCTCCTCCCTGGCGGTTCACGCTCACAGGATTGACCACGTCATAATATAGCTGCAGAATATAGGGCAGCCCTATAACGCTGTCGTCATATTCCACCTTCACTGCTTCCGCATGTCCCGTATTATGGCTGCAAACTTCCTCATAGGTTGGATTCTCGGTATTGCCATTGGCATATCCCACCTCCGTAAACAGGATGCCTGGGATATTCTCCAAGTACTTTTCTGTTCCCCAAAAGCAGCCCCCTGCCAGATAAATTTCTTTTTTCATAGGAATCACCTTTCTTAAAAATAGAATAATAAAGAGAAATCACCTGATATGATATTCCTCCATCAAATTCAGAGCTGACTTTACGATCTGCGCCGTCATACCCCATATGATCCAGTCTTCATATTTGTAAAATAAGACGTCATAGGTTCCTTTTACCCAAGGGTATTTTACCCCTCCCGGAATCCATTCATACGGAAAGTCTTCCGGCGGCTCTGAAATCAGCTTGCTCACAAATCTCTCCGGCTCCTGGCTGTAAAGGAAATCCAAGGGCACTTTTATGATCGCTTCCACCTCATCCCTGCTGAACGTATCCTGATACTCCTTAATGACGCCGATAAAAGGATGGATCATCAGGTTAAACGGCGATAAGTAAATATCTCCCGGCCCCATTACTTCAATCTGCTGTGACAGCACGTTTAATTCTTCCACGGTTTCACGCACCGCACATTCCTCCAGGGATTCCCCTGGTTCAAGCTTTCCTCCGGGAAAACAGACTTCTCCAGGCTGGCGCTTCAGTTGATTGGATCTTTTTTCAAACAGCAGATAAGTGACCCCCGAAATTCGGATCAGGGGAATCAGAACCGCATACTTCCTGAATTTTTCTTCTCCGATAATTCCAGGATGACGGTTGGAAAATTGTTCCTTTTTCAGAATAATGGCCTCCTTCCCCTGGGGATCCGTCCCATATGGACCTTTCCCCAAAATTATGGGATAAATGCTATATAAATTTTACATCAATTTTTACATAATAACAATCATTATTCCTGCTTCTGTGATATATAATCCTTCCTTTCTCCAACCCTTCCATCTTCTTTTCAGAATTTCAGCGCAGGAAAGATAAGGCTTGCCTGCAGGCATGGATCAAAAGTATGTGCCCAAGCTGCCTGCAATAAAACAGCCAATTTAATGGGCCAATTCAATGGCTCCTGATTTTTAAGGACTTCCAGCAATTGTTGTGATATAATCTTTTTTAAGCTATAAAAAAAGAAAAAGCACATCTGACAAATATTGAATAAAACTAAGAGGAAAAGGAGGAATCAACATGAAACAAAATCCTTACGACAACTATATATTTTTTGAAAAATACAGCAACATGGACCGTTCTACCAAAGGCCTTGAGGGTGCAGGCGAATGGAAAACACTTGAAGCAATGCTTCCTGAATTTAAAGACAAGCGGGTATTGGATTTAGGCTGTGGATTTGGCTGGCATTGCCAGTATGCCATAGAACATGGCGCCAAGGCTGTCACAGGTGTGGATATTTCCGGAAAAATGCTCTCAACAGCAAAAGAAAAGACAAGCAGGCAGATCTCCTATCTCCAGATGCCCATAGAAGATATTTCTTTCAGCGAAAATTCCTTTGATGCAGTCATCAGCTCTCTTGCCTTCCACTATCTGGAATCTTTTGATCAGATCCTTGAAAAGGTATCCCTCTGCCTTGTACAGGGAGGAGATTTTGTTTTCTCTGTGGAGCATCCGGTTTTTACTGCTTACGGAAGCCAGGAATGGTATTACGATGAAACGGGAGAGATTCTTCACTTCCCGGTGGATAATTACTTTTTTGAGGGACAAAGACAGGCCAATTTCCTGGGAGAAAGTGTCACGAAATATCACAAAACACTTACAACCTATTTAAATGGCCTGATTCAGAGTGGCTTTGAATTGACCGGAATTGTGGAGCCTCAGCCCTCAGAGCACCTGCTTCAAACCGTCAAAGCCATGGAAGACGAGCTTCGCAGGCCCATGATGCTGATCATTTCAGCCAGGAAAAAATAATCGGCAAAGGAGTCTGTGCGCAGGCTCCTTTAAGGAGCCTGTTCGCTCCCTTCTATACAAAACCGCCAAAGATAGTCCCTGGCTTCCTCTGCATAATCGATTCCCACTCGTTTTGTTGCTGTGATGGGAAAGCTTTCGCCTGTGCCTTCTTCAAAATACACCTGATCACCGCATAAGTCCATGCCGTTAAAGCTTCTGTCCAGGGATAATGCCCTGCACAGCTTTCCCGGCCCATTTAAAAAACCTTTGCGCTGGCTCTTAGACAGCTCCTCATAGGGCTTTCCATATCTGTTTTCTGCCAGCCGCTGGATTCCCTCCAATGGTTCGGCTCCTCTTATTAAAACCGCCTGGGGAATGCCCTTTTCCCTTGTCACCACGTTAAAACAGAAGTACATCCCATAAATTTGAAACATATAGGCAAAACCAGGGTCTCCATACATCACTTCCACCCTTTTAGTCCTCTTTCCTCCGTACGAATGGGCCGCCTTATCCTCAAGGCCCATATATGCCTCTGCCTCCACAATCCTGACCGAAATTCTCTTTCCTTCCCTTTCGTGGACAAGCACCTTTCCTAATAGATCCCTGGCAACCAGGATGGAATCCCTGTTATAGAATTCTCTGTTTAGCTTTCTCATCCCGCAATTCCTCCTTTCGAATTATAATGTTCATAAGCCTTTGAAAGCAGGTTTTGATCCGGCCTATTTAAGCATTGCACTGGAATTTAGCACCGAAGTACTGTATACAAAAAGCACGTCCTGATCATGAAAGGTTACGTAATCACCGATCAGATCACTGGAAATGTAACGGATATCAATCATGGTCACTTTGGAATAACCGTCAAGCAAAAGCGGCGCCAGGCTGCTTCCGAAGGAATCCCGGAATATCACCAGCTCCTTCCCGTTTTTTACACCGGGATTGTCAATTACCAAAAGGGCCGCCGCACCGGATAAATACACATCATAAGGATCATTTCCCAAAAGCTTTTCCCTATCATAAACGGGAGTAGTTTTCCCTGTTTCCCAATTATATACCCTGCAATCATCAATAAGGCCGCTGGTAAGGTATTTTATTTTATCCGGCTTCATAGGCAGGGCAGAATGTCCGTAATATACTCCGTAAAAAGGGTTTTCCACTTCTATCTCCCTGTACTCCCCGGCATGTTCTGTCTCTGTTCCCAACGCCCTCTTAATTTTATCTGCCACCTTAACAAGACGTTCCTGCTTCCAGTGAATATCTGTCTTATAGTAATCATCAATATCTAAAATATCCCATATACCGATGTACTCCCCAAAGCCTGTATTTTCCTTCATAATTTCCATCAGCTTAAAGTAATCTATGGAAGGATAACCGTTTGTTTGTGAGAGAAAATACCCCTTATCAGGAACAATGGTAAGGTATGGTTTTATATTCTCATCCTGCATATATTTTTCATAAAGATACTGAAATTTATCCGCCGCCCTTTGGATCGAAGCTTCATTTAACGGGTATTCGATTTTTACGGCATAGCCATCCTCCATATAGATGCCGTTATTATCTTTCTGCCCCAATAGATAAAACCTGACATACGCCTTTGCTGTTCGGAATAAAAAGCGACATGGAAACTGGTCCTTGGCATACTGTTCAAAATCCTCCATAAAATCCCCCGTAACCACACTTTTTAACGTGAATTCCGGAAACCCGGCCAGCCTTCTTCTTTCGCTGACTGAAATTTCATGAGTTGGCGAAAGCCAGGAAGAAAGAGCCAGAAGAAGCCATACTGCTCCAACCAGAACCACCAGGATCCGGTTCATTTTTTTATCCTTCATTCCTGCCCTCCCTAAAAACGAAAATACAAAAACGGATTAAAAGAAGCGTCTATGAGATAAGCCGTTGTCAGCAAAAGCAGCACCACGCAGACAACAGGCTCCGCCCCGTTGAGGACGGCGGCTCCATAAGGTATTTTACCAATGCGCCCTATGATTTTCCTGGGTAAATCCGTGCTTCCTATGACAGCTATGATAAATACGACCAGATAGCTTCTTAAGTAATAGGCTGACTGGACGCCTGCAAAGGGCAATCCGTTCAGTCCGAACATAGAACGAAGCCGCTCTGCCGATACTGGCAGATCCGGAGCATCGAATATGACAAAGCTTATTATGACAAAGAACATCACATATATATGGGAAATGGCTTTGGGCATTTTCTTAAGGAAACTGCCAAGCCACAGCTTCTCCATCATCAGAAGAACGGCAAAAAGCATTCCCCAAATGACAAAATTCCATGAGGCGCCGTGCCACAGACCGGTGAGCAGCCATACCAGGAAAATGTTAAAAAGCCAGCGCATCCTTCCCACACGGTTTCCTCCTAAGGGAATGTACAGGTAATCCTTAAACCAGGTTCCCAGGGACATATGCCACCTGCGCCAGAATTCCGTGATGCTTCTGGAGATAAAGGGATAATTAAAATTCTCCTGAAAATCAAAGCCAAACACCTTGCCTAAACCAATTGCCATATCACTGTATCCGGAAAAATCAAAATAAATCTGTAACGTAAAGGCCGCAGCGTAAAGCCAGTAGAATAATACGTTTTGTTCCCGGGAATCTGTAAAGATCCTGCACAATTCCCCAAGTGTATTGGCGATCAGCACCTTTTTTGAAATCCCAAATAAAAACCTGCGCATCCCCATGCGGGCTCTTTTTAAGCTGTGCTCCCTTTTTTCCAGAGCTTGTGCAATATCCGTATATCTTACAATGGGTCCTGCGATCAACTGAGGAAAAAATGCCACATAGGCAGCCAATGCCACCAGGTTCTTCTGCGCCTTCGTGTTTTTACGGTAAACATCAATGGTATAGCTGAGGATCTGAAAGGTATAAAAGCTGATGCCAATGGGAAGGACCGTTTTCACCATTGGGACTGATAATCCGGTGAGAGAATTAAAGTTCGCAATAAAAAAATCCGCATATTTAAAATACCCCAGCATTCCCAAGGAAAAGACCAGGGAAGCAACCAGCCATGCCCTTCCCCATGGGGAACCGGAATATCGTTGGATCAATAAGCCAAGAACATAATTTACCAGGACGGACAGGACCATAAACAGGATATACCCAGGCTCTCCCCATCCGTAGAAAATAAGGGAAGAAAAAAGCAATACACCGTTTTTCAGCCTTTTCGGACATACAAAATATACGCCTATAGCCAAAGGCAAAAAATAATATAAAAAGGTTATACTTGAAAATACCATGCCATTACTTTGATAACTGAACGTCAAAATCCCTTCCGCACATTTCCCGGAAGGCATCCACAAGCTTTTGTGAGGTGACGTTATCTTTCATGGCGGAATCAACCATAACAAGCATTACCAGATCATTGTAGGTAACCACCTGCATATCATCCGCCATGACACAGATCCACTTCCTCTGATCAATACCATCCCGCATATCCTTTGCAACCTGTTCTGCATCGCTGGTATCCTTAACACGGACCAGCACAAGAGAATAGGCCTGGGAGCTGATCAATGCCTCGGACACAACGGCTTCCTTTATTTTAGAAGCGTCCTCCAGGCCCATGTTATATTTCACCATATCTTTATTTGTTAAATCTATGGTTGTATTTTCCACATTCAGATCGGCCTTTGCTTTTTCGTAAACCGTCTCAATGATGGCAGTTAAGTCTCCATTGAGGACCTCCTGCTCCTTACCGCCGCTCTCTGTCTTTTTACAGCCCGCAAGGAACACCATAACCATGGCTGCCAATATAAATACTGCTGATATTTTGTTTTTCGTCTTCATGAATATTTCCTCCATTTTTCACTGAATTAATACGATATAAGAATTTGATACTTCCCATCCGTCTCCGGGGTTAATGCCTCCATAAATAAAAATCGTCCCTTGTGAGGACGAGTCCGATTCATTGGCTGAAACATTACACCAGGTGCTTTGACATCCTTACCGGCTCACATAACACAGGGAGCCGGTAAGATCATCTTCAAATGCCAAGGATTCCCGGAAAACTCACCTTGCCGCGGCAAGGCCCTATCTATTTCAATGCCGTGAACATCCAGTTGATGCCATACTTATCCCGCAAAGACCCATGGAGAACCGCAAAAAATGACGGGCCAAGCTCCATATATATTTCTCCGTCCTGCTTTAATATGCTCCATGCCTTTTCCACCAGCTCAGCATCCTTTGTTGTAATGGAAACATACATATTATCGCCCCTGGTACTTTTTTTGGAGCTGTCGGCACACATGAGTTCCATACCGTCAAGGTGCATCCGGGCATGCAAAACCAGATTTTTATCTTCATCGGAAATAGGAAAAGCGGGATTTGGCGGCATGTCGCCATATTTTTGCATCTCAACGATCTTCCCGTCAAATGCTTTTTCATAAGTTTTAACTGCCTCTTCACAGTTTCTGTTAAACATCAAATAATGTCCCAGCATGGAAAAACCTCCTGTTTTTATCTGTTTCATGTGATTATTAGTCATAACTGTTATTTTCTGCTTTCCCTTTTTAAATATACCATGAAAACAGATGATCGCATACAAAAAGATTTCTGACAGATTTCTTAAGCCCTGTAAGATGCCGCCCACGCTTTTCATGGGCTATTTACGCTATCATGAGTTTTCCTGGCGTTCCAGAAGAGAATGCATGATGCTTAAAACCTTTTCCTTACTCATGGGCTCGGTATGACCCATGACACAAATATCAAAATCAAATCCTTCCATTGCCCCGATCAAGGAACGCAGTTTGTCCTTATCTAAAAAGCAGTTATTATAATAATCCACCCCAACCGCATCTCCAATAAATAACACTCTTTCCTCAGGGATGAATATGCAGACACAATCTTCGCTATGGGGAGACTCCACATGATGTAATTCTGCGGCAACATCTCCCAAATCAATCTTCATGGCTTTTTCGAATGAGACATGGGAAGTCACCACCTGTATCTCTGCAGGCAGGGGGTATTCTTTTCGGATGCAGGTGTCAGCAAATTCAATCTCAACCTTTTCATCCAGTCTCTTTTTCATCTCAGAATCCGTCCATTCCCACCTTGCCATTTCTCTTAATTTATCATTTGTCTTCTCATGAGCGATGGTGATCCCTTCCACTGAATGCATCCCAAAGGTGTGATCCCAATGCCAATGAGTGACTGCAATCATATCCGGCTTTTTTAAGCCTTCCCGATCCAGAGCTTCATGAAATGATTCAATATGTTTTTGGGAATTGCCTGCATCTACCATTAATGAATATTTCTGCCCTTTAACATATCCAAGAACCGGCCTGTCGGCCTCTTTATCATACATGCTGTAAAAAATCCGATCTGTCAACTGTCGAAATTCCATAAATAAAATTCTCCTTTCAAAACCATCACGTTGTCTCTTTATCCATAAACACCCTGGAACCTGTTGCACCCTTTTGTCCCTGGTATTTTCCCTGATAGGGATTTAAAGCCATCTCATCCATCTGCGCAAAAACAAGCTGTCCCACCCTGCGGCCGGATTGCAATTCTATTGCACAGCGATTGGCATTAAATAACTCAAGAGTGATTTCTCCTTCAAACCCGGGATCAACCCAGCCTGCATTTTGGATAAATAAGCCCATCCTTCCAAGTGAACTCCTGCCCTCTACAAATGCCGTAAGGTTATCAGGCATCACGAAATATTCCAATGTAGTGGCAAGGACAAACTGTCCCGGGAGAAGAAGATACTTATCCGCCTGGATCGTTTTATATCTGATTTCATTTTGCATTGTAATGATCCCATTGGGTGAGTCTTCAACAACACTAAATGTAGTTCCAAGGCGAATATCCACACTTGCCGGCTGTATTTGTTCTTCCTCAACAGGCTCTATTAATAGTGTTTTTTCTTTTAACATTCTGATAATTGTTTTATCCGATAAAATCATAGTAAAATCCTTTCTTTCCATAATATCAATAAATCCCAGCCCAAGGCTGCAATAGAAACCATAAACCGGATTTTAGCAATTGCTGTTCTCTTTGCTCTGCCTCCGCACCATTCCGCATTTGTCTTCCGGCAGGTATTCAAATTGGTGCTTATGGTAGAGCAGGTCAGCCGGGCGGTTTGCTATCAGGCAGATATAGCTGTCTTCATGAGTATTCTCTTCAAAGTAACCGTCAATGGCCTTCATGATTTCCTCCCCATAGCCTCTCCGATGATACTTCTTATCTACCATAATATCACTTACAATGTAAGTGATACCTCCATCCCCCGCTACCCTGCCAAATCCCACCAGTGTTTTATCATACAGGCATACTGTAAACAGGGAATTTCTTAAGGCGGTCTGACTTCTGTTTAAATCTTTATTTCCCATACCGGAACGTAACCGGAGGCTTATGTAATCCTGGGCTGACGGAACTTCATAAACTATTTTTATATCCATTTTTTATCCTCCACAAACCTGTGATTTTATAAAAGAAACATCTTTGCAGAATACGGAAATAAGTTGATATTTATGTTTATAACAGATCATCTTTGGTAATGGCTGTTTATTCACAGTTAATATTTCCACCACTTTTTAAACACGCGAAAAAATGGTATTTACCCTTCTAAGGATAGCCTTGCAGCCTTTTCCCCATGGATCCGCGCCGTATCAAAAACAGGCAACTCCACATCCTTTTGCTGAATCAACAGGCCGATTTCCGTACACCCCAGAATTACCCCCTGTGCGCCTCGCTCTGCAAGGCCCTGGACAATATTGAGGTATTTTTCCTTTGATGCCTCTGAAATAATTCCCAAACATAATTCATTATAAATCACATCGTTTATGGTCTCAACTCCCTGTTCATCTGGAATAAGAACCGTAATTCCTGCATTTATCAGCTTTTCCTTATAAAAATCCTGTGTCATGGTATACTTTGTTCCCAGCAATGCGACCTTTGTAATGTTATGGCGTTGCAATTCGTCTGCCGTTGCCTCAGCGATATGTACAATGGGAATGTTGATGCTCTTTTGGATCTGGGGGACAACCTTATGCATGGTATTTGTGCAGATCACAATAAAGTCTGCTCCTGCTTTTTCAAGATTTTCAGCCACTGTTGATAAAATAACAGCGCTTTTATCCCAGTCTCCTTCTGCCTGGCATTTCTCTATTTCAGAAAAATCCACGCTATATAACAGAACCTTTGCCGAATGCAATCCGCCCAACTCTTTTTTTACTGTTTCATTCACGATCTTATAATAAGTGACCGTACTTTCCCAGCTCATTCCTCCGAGCAATCCAATGGTTTTCATTTTTACCGGCCCTCCCACTTCTTTTTTGTTGGTATTATATCATACTTATCTTTTTTCGTCTTTACCTGAATCACATCTATCCCTGAATTCCCCGGCATTTAAAATCCAAAGGCTGTTTAAAAAATTTAATACCAAAGCGGTTAATATAATGCTTTTATTCCTGCCATGAAAAGCCTGAGTCCTTCTTACGCAGAATATTGCCGGAAAATAAAAACCGCAACATTGTGAAAAGCAGGAACAGGATTTAGCTGCTCCTGACAACCATGAGGCCGCCGCTCCATTTTTCTGCAACAATCACCCTGACCGTCCGCTGATAAACGTTATATAATACCCTTTTATCCCCATGCCTGCCCTATTTTGTTATATTCGGTGAAGGTTTTCAATATATTACTACTGTAATAAAATTGCGAGGTATAATTAATGGATGTCCCATTAAATCAGGTAACCAGCCCCACGGATGAACAGCGGCGCGAAATGATCAGGAATTCATTAGAAACGGAAGGCCGTCCGGAAGATTACGAATATATTGTCAACTTACTAAGTCCTCCCCCTGATATCATAAACTACGCATCCCCGGGAGAATTAAAAGGAGTAAAAATCGGCGTCATCGGAGGAGGGCTGGCCGGTTTATCCGCTGCATTCGAGCTTCGTAAGCTGGGAGCCGATATTAAAATCCTGGAAGCCAATGAAAACAGAGTCGGAGGAAGAGTCTATACCTATTATTTTGATCGGGAAGGAAAATACTACAGTGAATTCGGCGCTCATAGAATTCCGGTAACCCATGAAACCACCTGGCACTATATCAATCTGTTCGGTTTAAACACCCGTCCTCTGTCCGTAAGGAGACGCAACAATTTTATATACGTACATAATACCCGTTTGAGAACAACGGACTCCATCGAGCAGATACTTTATCCTTTATACGATCTGACCCCTCAGGAAAAAAACACTCCATGGGCAGAACTTAATGATTATGCCTTTCTGTATCTGATGAAACAGCTTCCGCCCAGTATCCGGTCCGAGCTGATACGGATATTACCGGAATATTCCCCGGAATATCTGACTCTTACAAATTATTCCGTCCGCCAGACCTTGGAGAATTTAGGATTAAGCCAGGGGGCGATCAGTCTAATCTCAGGAGTCGATCCAGGTACCGGTGCCCTTCTGCAAATCAGCTATGATGAGACCACACAAGAGGAATATACTCTCGACTACCGAAACACCTATACCATTGAAGGCGGAATCGTAAATCTGCCATACGCCTTTATCCAATCCTTTCTCACCGAAAACCCACCCCAGTATGAAAATATTCCAGGTTCCCAGCTTGGTACCGTCACCTATAATCCCGGTCAGACAGTCACTGGGATCTATCAGCCTCAGAATGGCAGCCAAATAATTCTGACTTATGACAATGTGAGGGATTCCAGGAGAACTGCCGAGGTTTTTGATTATGTCGTATGCGCAATTCCCTATTCCACGCTGAGGGAAGTTGAAATCAAACCATACTTCAGCAATATTAAGATGCAGGCAATTTTAGAATTTAACTATGTGAATTCCCAAAAAACGCTTTTCCTGTGCAAAGAACGTTTTTGGGAACAGAACGCCGATTACGGACGAATGGTAGGGGGATTTTCCCCGACAGACCTGCCCATTCAGTCCATCTTCTATCCGGGAGATCATTTACTTTGCCCCGATGTCAACTCCTGTTCGCCGGATGATCCCGGGGTGCTGGTAGCATCCTATAATTATCATTTAAATGCAACGAGGGTGGGGAATATGGAAGCCTCCTTGCGGTATGGACTGATAAAGGAGAATGTGGAAGAGGTTCACGGATTGCCAAGGGGCTTCTTAGATTATATTGTGGTAGACCATAAAACAGTGGTGTGGGATAACCAGCCCAATAACCGGGGGGCCTTTGCTTCGACTCTTCCAGGTCAGAAAAAATTATTTGCCTATGAGATGTTAAAGCCAGAATTTAATCAGCGGATCTACTTTGCCGGTGAACACGTATCCACAAAACATGCATGGATGCAGGGTGCATTATATACCGGCATGACAGCCGCCAATCAGTTAGCAGATCATTTTCATAATCATTTTCAGTAATATCATGATTACACAAAAAGGAGGTTACTAAGCCCATCAGGGCGAGGCCATCAACCGTCCATGGCTTAATCGTCCATATAAACAAATCTTTTTGTCAGGCTGTCTTTTCATTGGTTGGAATAATATTCAGACACAACGAACTACCCACCGAGCAACGGTTTTATCTTTTTCCGCTTGCGCGGTGGGTAATTTTGCAATTTGCCCATTAACGAATAATTGACTTATTCCTGATCTTCAACAGTTAAAAAGGAATTATAGAAAACAGTTTCAGAGCCAGCTCTCTTAAAGCCCTTTATCCTTCAGCTCCGGCTGTCCACCCAATCAAAGAAACCGCCTGACCTTTTTACAGTATACCGTATATGTTTCACCGTATATTCTTTTCAAGGATTGTTCCTCAAGCAGGATCTGCCGGTTGAAAAGCCATATTCCGGCAAAGACATAGATCAATATTATCCAATTGGGAATAATCAGAAATATTCCTATCAGAACCAGTCCAAACGCCGTATATATGGGATTACGGCTTATGGCAAATGCACCGGTGGTTACAAGTTCACCAGGATGGTTTTCATCCAGACCGACACGAAAGCTCTTTCCAAATGAAATCAGAGCATATAGGAACAATAATATCCCCATTACGCATACAGCCGCACCTGTCCAGCCGGCAAGTGCATTGTTAAACAATTCAGCACCGAATTCAGGCAGACCAAAGGCTCCTGCAAGTACAATGTAAAATAATAGGAATGCAAACGGGGGAATTAAGAAATCCTTTTTATCCATCTCGCCAAACTGAATGGCTTTTATTCCCAGCCTTTTTAATTGGAATGACCGGGCTGTAACAAGCATTACAAGCAAGATCAATGTTGCCGCCCCAATATATTTCGCCATATGTCTGACTCCTCTTCCAAACCCACCACAGTGCACGTTCCGTACAGGCGGTAGATTTTATATTATACAGCCATAAGTATTTCAAGAAATCAAGGTATAGCCTATTCCAAACCGTTTTCCACAAAAAGAGACGGATCATTTTTGTTGCAGTACAAAAATCCACCCTTCCAATAACGGTCATCATCCACCTTGTTTACCTGCCCGTCATCCTTCATTTTCAGCCGGCTTCCGCCTTGACCAACCTTTCCCCCAAGATAAATGCAAATCCCAAAAATAACAACCATAAAAGCAAAGGAAAGAACCATCATCAGTTTTTCATTTAATACGTACAGCATAGTAAGCTGAATGAAGGTAAACATGAGCATAACCATTAATCCCATAACGAATAAAGAAATACTCATTATCCACCGGAAGGCCTGAGCCCTTTGGGAATTCCCATGATTCCCGGATATGCCAATGCCAAGGTTGACTCCTGCAAACAGCAGGAACAGGAAGAATTCTCTTTTACCGGACTTTATCGTTTAATAAAACCATATGGACATGGTCTTGCCATATGCCGTTGATCTTTAAGTATTTGCGGGCAATGCCCTCATTACAAAACCCCAGTTTTTCAGTCACTCTCAACGACCGTTTATTTCTGGGAATTATATTTGCTTCAATCCTATGCAGTCTGTATTCCTTAAATACAATATCGATTCCTTTTTTAATTGCTTCTGTCATATAGCCTTGATTGACTTCGCATTGATCCAATTTGTAGCCAAGATAACAGGATAAAAAGGAACCCCAAACAATGTTAGTAAAACCCATAGTCCCAATAATCCGGTTTTCGTTACCCCTTTTAAAAATCCAGAGTCTTAATAAGTTCCTGTTTTTTGTCATGGACAAGTCATTTTCAAGCTGCTCTTCATGGTATGCCTTTGTATAAAACGCCCTACTCCTGGCAGGCTCCCACTCTTGTAAAAAAGACCTGTTTCTCAGATAATAATCTAAAACCATCTCTGCTGAAGATTTATCCAGCACTTTTAGAACTAATCTTTCCGTATGATAAATCTGATTCCCCATAACGATCTCCTTTTGTTCTTTTCTCATATAACAGCAGAGCACACCAGCATCTTATTCTTATTTTCAGTTTCTAAAATTACAACATTACGTTCCACATACCCATACTCTTTTCCATCTTCCGAAAACTCTATATGGTTTCAGGTACAAAACGTCATGGAAAGCATTCCCCTGACTTCTTTATTGAATCAAAACCATTCCGCCATTGCGCTTAAAGCCAGTCTCCCACAGCTCATTAAAAGACATCCAGTGAAATTCTCCATAGGTTGCAATCTTCACATAAATCTCATTTTCCAATTCTTCATATCCTATGAGCATGAACCAATGCCAGACAAGATCTTTGAATTTAACATTTTTATGCTGCAGCAGCAAAAAAGGGATTGGAATTCCATTATCAATTTGACTTATTAATTTCTTTGCCGCTTCCATTACAGGAACCTCTCCCGGACAGCTTTCCAGCCGTATATCCTGCTCCCCCACATCTTTTAGATATTCGTAAAACCCATCTATAAACACTTCCAGCGTATTAATTCCCTGAAAGCGGGGCCTGAGATATGGCTTCATTTTCTTAGAAAACCTGATATAGTCTTCCTTGCCAAGTCCTTGAATATCATAGGGATACAGGTGGTTTTTATTGTCATAAAGCGCCATATTAATACAGGCGTCACATGCCGCAGCAGCTCCGCAGCCTCCCAGATGCATCATGGGGTCCCGGAACCAGCTCTGATTTCCGCCAAATGAATTTTCAATTGTAAAATAAGGTAATTCTTTCTTCATTTTTTCCTCCTTGCTTACTCCTTATTATAGGAGCATTATAGTACCAGTCTTAGCTTTCGTAAAGGAAAATAGTCATTTATGGGGAAAAGCCGTTAATCGGCCGGCAATGAGCGGCACAAATGATGGTATATATAATTTATGTATCATTTACCTAAGGCATTATGATTCCTTGAAAATATCTTTCCGGCAAGATTGTTGAGAAAAACACCGCAGGGATTGCCTTTGGGGCTAAGGGCGCCGGAGAAATCACTGCAATCACATTTGCCCCGGCCATTCAGAATGCATACTTTCAAAAGGATGGGGTGTTCCGCACCAAGCTTCCGCTGGAGGATACGTTTTATGGGAAGTAAAAGCTGCGGCTGTTTGCAGGCTGAATCTTCCTGTCCATGATTACTGTCCATAATTACACATATAATTACCAGTTCCACGTTACATAAGGAATGCGCTGGTATAAAACCAGCGCATTCCTTGTTGGCAGTCCAGGCTTCCGTAATCACTGCCTGACAGCCACGGCTATGGGGCCTGCCTCCACCCTCCGCATAAATTAATATGCAAGCTGTTTTGACCGGCCTAAAAACACTCCTAAACGGCGTACAAAACGTATTCCGTGGGAAAAATTGTGGATCCATAATAGCGTATATAAAAATTATAGGAAGGATCAGCTTCGTAAATGATACGGGCCAGTTTCCAAATGTCTTTGTGATTATGATATATGCTTAGTGCGAACTTTGGATGATTTTTCTTGATCTTTTCCAGGCAGCCTAAAAGGGCCTCCTCTTCTCCGCCTTCTATGTCCATTTTTATAAAGGTTACGTCTTCTTCTATATCATCATCTATTTTTGTTATGGGCACGGCAATGGCTCCGTTTTCAGAAAGCTGGCTTACAGAGGATAAAACATTAGAAGAAAGGTACATAGTGCCATTTCTACTGCTTGCTCCCTTTTTCCTGATAATTACATTATCCAGCTTAAAGAGCTCCACATTCTTTTCAATATATTCTATATTTACAGGTACGATTTCATAACAGTACATCCTTTTATAGCATTTGCTTCCGAAAACCTTTGAATAATTGACAACAGTATCTCCGATATATGCCCCAATGTCCACAAAAACCTCATTTTCACTGCACGTTACAATATCAAGGTCAAAATATTGGTCAAATGATTTTTCATAGATCTTCTCTATTCTTTTGGGATCCGACATAAGCCAGTAGCAAAGTATATTAACGAGAATTTTTTTTGAGCGATAATCTTTAAGGATTTTATAGAGCCATTCAAAATCTTCCCGGTGTTCAACAAGAGCATGAGCCCTGTTTTCTGCAAGCTCATAATCTCCCTTCTCCGGGTAATAAGTTCCCCAAAGCTTATGCAGATTTATGAAATTAATAGTGCTATAATACAAACGGCTATCTGTTGCTTTAAAATGTCTTAAATTTTGTTTGACAGCCTCCGTCATTTCATAAACATTTTTTTCTTTCATGTACCCTATGAGGCGTTCAAATTCTATATCAATTTGGTTAGACATGGGAGATAAGGAAAGGCCGCCTATATGGTCAGGGCGATTCATTACCAAAGGTTCTGATTGAAAGGACATTTTCCTTTCATCCTCCTTTATTTTTTTGTATTCTAATTATCATATGTAAATTCAGGCTAAATTGTGTAATTACAGGATCTGTTGGTACCATTGTTCCTGTTTTTTGTTTCACCCGCTTCATCCCCAAATACAAATTTTACATTGCATTTATAGCCGAGACAAAAATTCCGGTCAGAAGGTTGTGCCGTCCAGCAGTAAGGGCAGCATATCCCTTTTTCAGAGCGTGTTTCAAATACCACGTCTTGAAATGAAGCGATTGGCCCGCTGGCAAGTTCTAAGAGATGATTCTGATGATCTTCTTTTAAGCTGTTGATCCTTTCCCAATATTTCTTATTTTTACTTTCTTTATTACTTAATACCTGCTCATATATCATATTTAAAGCGATTCCGGCAGCAACCAGTCCTCCGCCAATAAACGTTGTCCCTGCGTATTCGCTTTTTGTAAACATATCAATCACAATTCCCATAAACACCTGGCCAACAAACGTTAAAAGCGTTAACCGAAATGCTGCAATTCTGGGAACTGTTATATTGCACAAGCATACGGCAGTGACCCCCAATACCCCTCCCAAATATATCCATAGTTCAGGCGAAGGCGACTGGAAGATAAAAAAGAAATTGCTTTTTTCAAGAATAACTGCGGCTGCAACTGCAATTGGAAGCCCTACCACATGATTTATAAATGAGCTCTGCATCTCGCCAACGTGCTGGGACAGTTTCGCATTTACTGTTCGTGAAAGGACAATTGTAATTCCTGCGCAGAAAGAAAACAGTACGGCATATAATGCTGTATCCACGGAATCATCCAGCATTACAAGAATACCTGTCAGAGAAAAAGCCAGCCCCACCAGGGAGGACTTCCTGAAAGAATGCTTTTTCATGCCCAAAAGCCCCAGGCAGTCAATAAATATGGAAGCTGCTGTCTGGCCAAACAGCCCTAAGGCTATGATACTTGTTAAGCTGATCTTCCCATATGCAAAGTTATTAAAAACTGTTGTCAAAACACCAATGGCTCCCCCCAGATATAGCCAGGCAGGCAACCGGTTCTTAAAGAGAATCCTTTTCTTTGTCAGCCTGCAAAAGAAGAAGGCAAATACAGCACCAACCACATGAATGATGACTGTGGCATTAAAATTGCCGTATTGAAGCGTAAGCCTGCCGTTGATTGCAATCATAACTGCAATGACTAATCCTGTTAATAAAGACAGTATATTATACATATATTCACCCCCATAAAGTCATTGTATATTACAAATTGACATTCCTATAGGACATATGTCATACTGGTTATATTATATATACGGTATAATGGAGGGGGGGTAAATCAATGAAAAGCAGTCAATTAAAAAAAGAACATCTTAATAAATTAGAAGGATATGGCATAAGCAATATGATCCTGGATGCCGGATTATGTCTTAAATTTGACGCCGGTGAAACCATTTTGCATGAGGGCATGGCAATTTTATACCTTTTAATTGCGGTAAAAGGAAAGGCTAAAGTGTGTACCATTGCAAAAAATGGCAAAGATCTGGCTTTGTGCTATTATATTTCCCATGGTCTTATAGGCGATATTGAATTGATGACCAACACCAGTATTGCATCAAGCAGTGTTATAGCCATGACTGATTTTGAATGCATCGCACTGCCCTATAAAAATTATGCCGCAGATTTAAAAAACAATCTTACCTTTTTGAACCGGCTTGGAAGTGAACTTTCTGTCAAATTAATACGCAGTTCAAAAGATTATGTATCCACTGCTTTGTGTTCCGGAGAGGAACGCCTGTGTTCCTACATTTTAGAGTCATCAAATAATGACGTATTTAATGAAGTTCTGGCGGATGTGTCCTCTTCCATCGGCATGAGCTACAGGCATATGTTCCGCCTGCTGAACCAGCTCTGTATTGACAGGGTGTTGGACAAAAAAGATTATGGGTATCTGATTATTGACCGCCATGAACTGATCCGCAGATCTGCTGATTCTTTTTAAAATAAGCCTGCTGTTTGTATAGGTGTCTGGCTTCAGTCGGCATTATAATGCCAGTTCCAGTCCCCATGATAGATCATCCTTTTATTCATTCCTCCATCCACAGTGATGGTCTCCCCTGTAATAAAATCCTGTTCACATAAAAACAGCACCATATCCGAGATATCCTTGGGAGTTCCTATTTTTCCTGCGGGAATTGCCAAACGGTCCTCCCGGCTGAATTCCTGCTGCTCCGTGACATTGATCCAGCCTGGGGCAATACAATTGACAAGAACATCCGGCCCCAATGATACCGCCAAAGCATGTGTCAACGCAACAATTCCGCCTTTGGCACTTGCATATGCTTCTGTATCAGGCTCTGACTGAAATGCACGTGATGAAGCAATATTAATGATTCTTCCTCGGTTTTTGATTAATTCGTCCTTACATAAACGGCTTAATTCATATGGAGCCTTTAATCCGACGGATAAGGTATAATCATATTCTTCATAAGATGAACCGGACAAAATACCTCTGTTTCCACGGCAGGCATTATTGACCAGAACATCAATCCGTTTAAGCTTTTCAAGGGAAAACTCAATGAACCGTTTTAATGTCAGAGGGTCCGCCACATCTCCCAAAAAGTAAAACAGGTTTGAATTCCCTTCTGCAAAATCAGCCGATTTCTTTTCCTCTATATCAATAAAGCAAACCTGATCACCCGCCTGAATGAAATCCATACATATTTTTTTTCCTATGCCATGGGCGCCTCCGGTGACAATAATTCCTCTATTCATAATATCCTCCTATGTTTCGTAATGATATCTATCTTTTCCAAACAGGATCCATTACCTTCCTAACCGCTTATTTCTGTGAATCCAGTATGAATAGGTCTGCATCATGGCCCATGAATATTTTACTTCCTTTATGGAATGTTCTGGACCATATATTTTTGTATCCTATTTCTGATAAGATAGTTGTCAGCTCCTTCTGATCAAAGCCATTATGAACCATATATGAAACTATTTCATGGTTTTTATTAAAATCAATAATTATCAAATGTCCTCCCGGGTTCAAAACATCATACAGCTTTTCTAATACTGACTTATAATCTTTGATATGGAGTAAAACCTGGACCATGAAAATATAGTCAGAATGTAAATCCCCAAGACTGTCCTTTTCAAAGTCAAAACATAGCGTAGCTGCATTCTGTATATGAGAGCCGGAAATTTTTTGTTCTATTTGATGAATCATGTTTTGTGATGTATCGAGAAACAATATTGACTTAAAATCATCCAGCAGATTCATGCCAACAAGGCCAGTTCCGCAGCCAAAATCAATGGCACTCTTGTTTTTCCCATCAACTACATATTCAAGAATGGCGTTTGATGATACCTTTGCAATTTGGATTCTTTCAGAAGTGTCATATTTATCAGCTATCATTTCAAACTTATCCGTATTCCCCATAATTACATCTCCAATCTGTCTTAATAAAAAACTACTGCCAGCCTGTCATGTGCCCAGCCGTTTTCCATGGGTAACAACTGGCAGCAGCTCTATGGCAGGCAATCCTATGCGGTTTGTGAGATAGACAGGTCCTTGGCCCATTTGACCGCTTTAGAAGAATTTTCTTCTGTATGTTTCTTCGGTTCAACAAAATCTATTTCAGAGATGAATTCATTCCCGGAAAGCTCTTTCTTTAGTTTTGCAAAGCACTTTTTGGCTCCGCCGCCTCCATGGCTGGCAAACAGTGCGATCCGCTTGCCCTGGATTTTGTATTGGCTGATAAAACTTTTTATGGGTGGAGTAAATGACCCGGCCCAGATGGGCGTTCCAATAAGAATCGTATCATACCGGTTTAAATCAATGGGTTCGTTTATCAACTCTGGCTTTTCACCAAAAATAACGCTCTTTCCTCCCCAAAAGTACTTCTGAAATCCTTCCGCCGGATACTTTTTGCTTATTTTTAACTCCATGATATCGGCGCTTATGGTTCCTGCAATGGTTTCTGCAATGAATTTCGTATTGCCCTTAAATGAAAAATATACAACCAGAGTGCTCATAGTAATTCTCCTCGTAATATAAGCTCATATACCAACAAATCAGTTATAGGCTTATTCTTTTTGTGATATAGATAAAATAACCGCCTCTAAAGGCATTCCCATTTTCCTTATCTCATCCATACAGCCAACCGTTACATAGTCAATCGGATATTCGCAATGACCAAGGGGCAGAACCTTTAAATTCCCAAACTTCTCTTCTGTTGTCAGGAACAAAGTATCCGGCATATTACGGACCCCTTTGTTTCATGATTGATCATCACCTTTCTCAGAAATAATTTTCTTTGCCTCAACAGCCCAATCCCTCATTGCAGAATAAATATAAACGCCGCAAAGGGCGGTTAGCTGACTGTAGGAGCAGTCAATCTCCTGCTCTTTCAACTGCTCGGAAAGCTCAACATAGCAGTTCATCTCCTGGACCAGCTTATCATTCCTTTTGATAAAATCGTCCAGATGCCCAAGGAGAACCTTTGGTTCCGTGTTATCTCCAAAGGAGATTTTGAGTAATATCTCGTACCTTATCTTCTCGATTTCAGGCGCTTCCCTCAACCAATGGGAAAGCTCCTTTCTGCCTGCATCGGTGATGCTGTATTGAATCTGTCCGCGCCCGTTTTCAAGCGGAATATTATTGGAGGTGACGGCAAGACCCTCGGCCACCAATTTCTTGAGAGTGGGATATATCTGACCGAAACTCTCCTGCCAGAAATGGCTATATTCGTTCTCTATCCATTTTTTTATGGTATAACCGGTCTGCGGCATGCGGGCAAGCATTCCCAGAATGACATATTTGGATTTTCCTGTATTTTCTTTCATTGGTACACCTTCTGTTCATTTTATATATCACAATGATATATCATAATAATATGTGCTGTCAAGACCTTTTGATTACAAAAATACATCAACTCTCTGAGATTGTACTAAACCCGCTGATTTTGAGCCAAGCAATCATGAATTTTATAAATCTAACTTTCTGACATCATTTACCATGGGGCAAATGACAGCAATTCCCATAATCAAAATACCTGATATTAGAAACCAATGATTAACACCAATCCGGTCTGCAAAGAATCCGGAAAGGATCAAACCAATGGGCATAGCCAGAGACATGAGGCTTCCTGTCAGAGAAAACACACGTCCTAGATATTCCGGTTTGATCTTTTCCTGAAAAAGAGCGGTTTGAACACCGCTGTAAAACGGAACGGAAAGCCCCATAATGACACAGCAGACGGCAAATATAACAAATCCATCTGGAGGAAGCAATCCCGAAACGGTCAAACTGGCTCCCATCATAAAAATAGAGGCTGTTATAAATAAGACCCTCTTCTTTAAGTTACCAAATAAACCTAACAGCAAACTGCCTGCCAGCATACCCGAGGCATAAGCAATCTCAGTAATAGAGACATGTACCGGTGTCCCGGCAAAATATTCCATGCTGATCAAAGGATAAAGTGCATTGATGGGCATATAAACAAACTATATCATTCTAAAATAACTAAATTCATTTTCCATCTCACTGCTCTCTCATTTTTATTTGCTATCAAAAAAAAGCTCACCTGCTGAAAAACAAGTGAGCTTTCTATCCTTTGCCGTCTATGAAATTATTTGCAGTATACGGCTACTGCGTCCCGCAGAAACACTGCACAGCCAGGTGCAATTTTATCGTAATACGCAGTAAAACGGGGATCATCCACATACATCTGTGTCACTCCGATATGGGCTTCTTTGCTGTAAGCATCCCAATAAAAGCACAGCCATTTTTTATGCAGCCGGCAGGCTTTTTGCGCCAATTCGCCGGCAGGGTCACCTTGCTCAAAGGCAGCCTTTAATGTTTCATTTAAATCTTCCGTCAGTTTTTCCAATTCAATATACTGCTCCTCGCTCATGTTTAAAACCTTGGCGTTGGAGCGGCTGACGCTCTCATCCCCGTATTTTTCCCGGGCTTCTTCTCCATACTGCCGTTCATTATCATCCACCAGCTTTTGAAGGAAGCCTTCAAACTTCTCCTGATCACTCATTGTAATTTCTCCTTTCATGGTCTTAATTGTCTTCTCTACATTGGCGACAAGCAAATCCAATTGCTCTCGCCTGACAAGCAGGGCAGTCAAATGACTCTCCAACGCCGAAAGCCCGTCAAAGTCCTTTGAAGCCAGGATATTTCGGATTTCTTCCAGCGATACCCCCAATTCACGGTAAAAAAGGATCTGCTGCAGCCGGTCGACCTCCTTTTGTCCGTAAATCCGGTATCCATTGGAACTGGATCGGGCGGGCGGGAGCAATCCAAGTTCATCGTAGTACCGCAGTGTTCTTGTACTGACGCCCGCCAATTTCGCCAGCTTATTAATGGTGTATTCCATCACTTCACCTCCCTGTAAAACCACTATAAACTATTACGTTGCGTTAATGTCAACAGTTTTATAACGTATAAAATATTTATCCTGGATACTTAACTATTACCATTACATGTTTTAAATATTGAACCGACTCTGCTCTTTATGTCAAAATACCCGGAATCCATTAATATTGTTGGCTTAACCTTCAAAGCATCTGGTCTTCCATTTTCCAGACATTCTTCATTTGCATATGCAGCAACAATTTCTCCTATAAACATTGTAAAATCAAATATAGGAATTGTTTGAACTACTTTGCAAAGATAATTTATGGGGCATTCTTTTATCATTGGTGCATTTCCTGCTTTATCGTAAAATGACTCAAAAATGTTTGATTTATCTTCTTTCTTGCCGGTTACAGTTCCACAATAATCAGTTTTTTCTATATCATCAGAAGAGGGAATGTTTACAGAGAAGTATCCGGTTTCTATGACTCCAGTTGTTGTATAATGGGAATTTTTTAACGAAATATAAAGCACAGGCTTTTGACTTACAACTCCATACGCTCCAATGGTGGCATAGTTTGGCTTTCCCTTAACAGAAGCTCCGGCTAAAACAGTAATATATGGTCCATAAGGAATATTGGCTATCTTTGTCTTTGTCATATTTATTCTCCTATCAGTCTTTTATATTTTTGTTGCAACAGTGAAAATTATATAACAAAAATTTATAAATATATAGACTTTTTCTTTCTCATGGGTTATCATATAGATAGAGTGTGCCCCAAAGGCATACTCTTTTTTGTTTTGTCCCTTATGTCTGTTTATGATACCTTCAGCGGTTCTTTTTCTATTGTTTAACGTTCAATCCTCTATCCCCTGTTCATTAACCTTTCAGCCATAAACGTAAACCTATGTACCGGCATAAATAATGCCGCCATTGCTGGCGGCAGATAATTACTGGCTTTGGTACTTCCTGTTTTTAGGGTAAAATGTTCCCGGCACTCAGGTAGATCTCATACCATTCTTCGCGGGTAAGCTTAATATCAGCAGCTCTGACACAATCCTTTAAACGCCCTGCATTCATGGTCCCGGTCACAGGCTGCATGTGGGCCGGATGGCGCAGCAGCCATGCCATGGCAATGGTCGTACTGCTGACCTCATATTTCGCAGAAATTTCATCAATCTTGGCATTGAGTTCCGGGAATTTTTCATTGCCCAGGAATACACCCTCAAAAAATCCGTACTGGAAAGGAGACCAGGGCTGTATGGTGATATCATTTATTCGGCAGAAATCCAATACGCTGCCATCCCGGTTTACTGCCTGTTCATCCAGCATATTGACATGCTGACCCTGGGAGATCATATTGGCATTTGTAATGCTCAACTGTAACTGATTAGCCACAATCGGCTGCTTAACAAACTTTTTCAGCAACTGTATCTGCATGGGATTTTGGTTGGAAACCCCAAAATTACGTACTTTACCTGCGTTTTGCAGGATGTCAAACGCTTCGGCAACCTCTTCCGGTTCCATCAGCGCATCCGGACGATGCAGCAATAATACATCCAGATAATCGGTTTTCAGCCTCTTTAAGCTGCCGTCCACTGCTTCTAAAATATGCTCCTTGGAGAAGTCGAACGCCACGCCTGGGCGGATACCGCATTTGGATTGCAGAAGCATCTTTTCCCGCACTGTCGCGTTCATATGAACCGCATCTGCAAATATTTCCTCACATGCACCTCTGCCGTATATGTCTGCATGATCAAAAAAATTAGCCCCCATATCCAGGGATTCCTGTACAAAACGCTCCGCTTCGGACTTTTCCAGTTTATTGATGCGCATACATCCCACTGCAATCGTGGGCACCTGCAAATCCCCTAACTTAACTGTTCTCATAATATTGAACCTCCTTAACAGATTTAAACTGTATACAATTAAAACCGCTGTAAATGTTCTTTTCCTAAAAAACCCATGACCTCTCCGTCAGGTCTTGTCACCAAATGCGTTGCTTACCGCCATTGTATCCGGAAGAACATCCTGTGTTTTCCTATTGCGCCAATTTGTAAATCTCCAACACATCCTGCCAATACAGCTTTTTTAAGCCGCCAATGGGCGTCTCATTTCCAAATGCGGCATTTGTGGCCTTTTTAGCCATTAATTCCAACTGGCTTGAGTCGATGCCCAGTTCCCCAAGGGTTGTGGGAAGTCCCATCTTACGGAAAAATTCACCCAGGCGCAAAATGGCTTCCTGAATTATTGAGTCCGGATCCCGATAGCTGCCTTCCACACCCATGACATTAACTGCAAACTGCACGAACATGTTCACATTATCCTTATAGACATACTGCATCCACGCAGGAGTCAGTACAGCCAGACCTGCTCCGTGGGCCACATCGTAAATGGCGCTGAGCTCATGCTCCATGCCATGACAAGCCCAGTCCTGCTCACGCCCCATACCCACTAAACCGTTATGGGCAACAGTACCTCCAAACCCCACCTCGCACCAGGCATCGTAGTTTTGGGGATCTTCAAGCACAAGGGGAGCGTTCTTTATGATGGTCTTTAATACCGTTTCACATAAGCCGTCCGTCAGATCAGTATGGGTTGTGTTGGTAAAATAGCGTTCAAATACATGACTCATCATGTCCGCCACGCCGTTGGCGATCTGGTTCTTTGGCAGGGTAAAAAACAATTCCGGATTCATGACACTGAGCAAAGGCCGAAGGCGGGGACTGCCATAACCGTATTTCAGTTGTTTTTCTTCATTGGTTATAACGGTATCGCCGCTTGCCTCGCTGCCGGCGGCAGGAATGGTAAGAATTGTGGCTACAGGCAGTGCTTTTTCGATTTCTTTGCCCTGTTCATAAATTTCCCAGACATCACCGTCATAATATACACCCATTGCAATGGCCTTGGCAGAATCAATGGCGCTTCCGCCTCCAACAGCCAGGATCAAATCCACCTTTTCTTCTTTGCACAGGGCAATGCCCTCATGTACCAGGGAAAGGCGGGGATTTGGCACTACGCCCCCTAGTTCTACGTAAGAGAGTCCGTTCTCCTTCAATGAATTGACCACAGTGTCATATAGTCCGCTCTTTTTAATGCTGCCTCCGCCGTAATGCAGCAGAACCTTGCTTGCATGGGGTTTTAAAAGCGAACCAATCTGTTTCTCCATGTCTTTTCCAAAAAGTATACGTGCCGGTGAGTAAAAGTCAAAATTAAGCATTTGTTTTCATCCTTTCTTTGTGTTTGTTACTTGATTTACCATGTGATCGTATCAGGATCGGCAGAATATCCGCAGCAGCCCTTTAAGCCGGCAATCACCTGCACGTCTTCAGGGGAAAGCTGGAAATCAAACACATCTGCATTTTCCCCCATGCGCTGAGGCGTGACGGACTTAGGCAGGGGCAGATATCCACGTTCCAGGCTCCACCGCACGCAGATCTGGGCGATGGACTTGCCGTACTTTTGTGCCAGTGCCTGCATTTGCGGAACTTCAAAAATCTTACCTACGCCAAGGGGACTATATGCCTCCAGAAGAATCGAATGGGTCCTGCAATAATCCACCACCTTATCCTGTGTATCGCCGGGACAAAGCCGGATCTGATTGACCATTGGCTGGATCGTGGCCGTCTCCATAAGCGTCTCAAAATGATGAGGATGGAAATTGCTGACACCGATGGCGCGAATGAGCCCGGCTTTGTGCAGCTCTTCGAATGCTTTCCAGGTGCCGGCATTGGCCTCCTGCCACTGGCTGCGGAACTTGATTGGATTGGGCCAGTGAATCAGGTAAAGATCCAGATACTCCATATCAAGATTTTTCATCGTCTGCTTAAAGGCCTTCATGGTATTTTCATATCCATGCATGTCATTTTGCAGCTTGCTGGTGATAAAGATATCCTCCCGGGCAATGCCGCTTTCCTTTACTGCAATGCCGACGCTTTCCTCATTACCATAGCCTGCGGCGGTATCAATATGACGATAACCGCACTTAAGAGCTTCTTTTACCGATGCAACGGCAATATCCCCGTTTTGCACCTGCCATGTACCAAAGCCAATACATGGGATTTTAACACCGCCTGAAAGTTCGTAACAATCTGTTAATGTTTTCACTATATTCTCCCCCAATCTGCAATTTGACAAACTGTTATTTTGATAGTATATTTGTATCATAAACCTTAACCTTAACTCTAAGTCAATATGTAATTTCAAAAAGTTTACTATTTTTGAATAATAACAAACAATTCCAAAATAAGGGGGATGATATCCATATGGGTTATACAATCAAGCAGGTATCAGAGCGAACAAATCTAAGCGCACACGTACTGCGTTTTTATGAAAAAGAAGGTCTTTTGTCCAATATCAACAGAAGCAAAAGCGGCATACGCAGTTATTCTGAAGATAATCTGGAATGGCTGGGACTGATTTGCTGTCTTAAGAACACGGGCATGTCCCTTAAACAAATCAAAGAATTTGTAGATCTAAGTGCAGAAGGCAGGGAGACACTGAAACAACGCTGTGACATTTTGATCGAACACAAAAAGAATGTGGAAGCTCAAATTCAGGAAATGAACAGGCATCTGGAAAAGGTATCTTATAAAATCTCCCATTATACAAAGCAGTATAATGAATACAAGTATGGCGGATCTCATCAAAATACAGAAACTTAAGAGATATAAACCAAGTCAAAATCCATAGCGGTTTCATTACAAGAGCCTGCTCCGATATACATCGGACAGGCTCTTGTACATTCCGTTTTAACCAGTACCCTCTTTATCTCATTCATCATATCCTGCACAAGCTCCTGTTTGCCGTGTTTTCAGTGATGAGTACCATGGCCATGTCCCTCACAATTATGTCCTTCCTCGTGGTGATGGCCACATTTGACATCGGAATCGTATTTCAGCCGATTCAGGAGATAATCTTCCACAGCTTTGTCTGCATCGCCAATTACTCCGCCAAAAAATTTAATGCCGTTTTGAGTCAGGGAATTTTGGGCACCGCTGCCAATGCCTCCGCAGATCAGCACGGAAACCTTCCTGTTTTTAAGAATACCAACAAGCTCGCCATGTCCGCGGCCGTCTGCAGAAAGGATTTCTTCACCAGCAATTCTTCCGTCACTCACTTCATAAATTTTGAAAGCTTCCGTTTTCCCGAAATGTTGAAACACCTGTTTGTTTTCGTAAGGTACTGCAATGATCATAGTTATAATCCTCCTGTTTTATTTATTAAATTTATCAATCAAACTGTCTTGCGTTGGGCAGTTTCATTTTTACCGTTCACCATAGGCATGGTTTTGAATTTATTCGTCTTTTTCTTTTAAAACCGATTCTTCCGGATATTGTTTCCTATGGCAATGTCTGCAGCCGCAATGTGTTGGGCGGTCATTGCAAACCACATAATTACCGCCGGCAATGTGCAGTTCCTTTCCCGCCACAAGGCATTCTGCCAGTTTCCTACGGGCACTGTTATAGATTGCCTGTGCCGTTGTTCTGGCAACCTCCATTCTCTCGGCGCATTCTTCCTGTTTCAGCCCTTCAAGATCGATCAGTCTGATTGTCTCGAATTCGTCAATGGTCATACTGATTACATGGGCACCTGATTCAGGTGCATCCAGGGGACCGAAGATCTGGCTCTTTGGCATACAACAAACCCGTCTGCATTTGTGAGGTCTTGGCATAGATTCTACCGCCTTTCTCAATCAATCACATAAATGGCATATGCCATTTATACAAGCATTATATCTTTATTATCGGCATATGTCAATAACTTAATTATTATAAAGTTAATCAGCCAGATAGTCTTTGCACACCAATGGCTAATAAATACACCCATTGGCAACTCTACGGAGCGTTTATTGAAAAACCGGGAAGCAAGAGCTACAATTATTTTGCAGGAGGAAAGCCATGCAAAGGAATAAGGCCGGTAACATCATCCGCAAAGCACGTTTGGAACAAAAAATGACGCAAAAACAGCTTGCGGATAAAATAGATATTAGTGATAAAGCAATTTCAAAATGGGAATGCGGATCTGGCAATCCGAATGTATCTTTAATTATAAAGCTTTCAGATATTCTGGGCATTGATGTTCGGGAGCTGTTAAAGATGTATGAAAAACCGTGAGCATCTCATCAAAGGCAATACAGCACTGCCTCAAGTATTATGAACTCAAAATTTAATTAATTTACATGGATGGTGAAAATAAATGGAAAGACTTTCAAAAAAAGATCTGAAAGAGCAATATAAAAACAGAGTACTCATTGGTGGAGTGTACTGTATTAAATGCAATGACAATATTAACTTTGGGATTCGGGCAACAAAAGATATGCAGGGTTCCAAGAATCGTTTTGCATTCTTCGTATCAACTGATTCTTGCCCTGAAACATCCATGATTGAAGCATGGAAGCAGTTTGGGGCATCTGCCTTCTCTTTTGAAATACTGGAGGAGATACAAAAGAAAGAAACACAAACAGAGCGTGAATTTTCAGATGATGTAAATACCTTGTTGGAGATGTGGACTGAAAAGTTAATAGAAGAGAGAAAATGAATATGGAACATAAAATCGAAATAAATAAATTTCTTGATGATTCCGGAAAAATCAAGCAATTATCCCAAAAGAAAATTCTCAGAAATGCAACCCTCTGTTATCTGGCAGAAAAATTTGAATCAGACCGTAATTATACGGAAAAAGAAGTAAACTTCATCTGTGAACAATGGCATACCTTCGGAGATTATTTCCTGCTCAGGCGGGAACTGATTGATCATGGGTTATTATGCCGCCAGCCAGACGGTTCCCGTTACTGGAAACCTAGATCTGAATGAAAGAAAGAAGAAAACCATATGTCGAATAAAACAGAGAAAGATTTAAGTTTAAATACTGCCTTTCATCCAATTGATTTCCATAACTGGGATAGAAAACAGTATTTCTATTATTTTACTAAGATGTTACCCACCGGATATTCCATTAGCATAGAAGTAGACATCACCAACACCTACAACATGATAAAAAAGCAAAACAGGAAATTTTTTCCTGCCTATCTATACTTGGCTTCCAAACTAATCGCTGAACAGCAGGAATTTTGCATCTCCAATTTAAATGGACAGTTGGGGTATTATGAGGTTTTACATCCCTCCTATGCTTGTTTTCATGAAGACGACAAGACCATGTCAAATATGTGGACTGAGTATCATCCAAATTTCGGGACTTTCTATAATAATTACATGGAAGATCAAAATAATTATGGAAATAACCATGGTATATTGGCAAAGCCTGATATGGCACCGGAGAATAATTTTATAATAGGTATGCTGCCATGGATCAAATTTACAAGCTATGCACCGGTTCCTTATGCCAATAGCAATGGTTATTTCCCCATATTACAGGCAGGGAGATTTTCTGATAGAGAGGGGAAGATAATAATGCCTCTTTCTATTACGGTTCACCATGCTGTGGCTGATGGATATCATGTGGGTTTATTTTTAGAAAAGTTCCAGGCCGGTATGGCTAACCCGGAGAACTGGGTATTGTTTAGATAGCCACCTCTCTATTCTGTCAATAGATAATTATTTTCGTCATTAGCTGCTTCCAGCGTTCTAATCTCAAAAGATTTACATCCTGAAGCAATAAAAGGATCAGCTTTTGCAATATTCATGGCTTCATCCAGATCCTCAGCCAGGAAAACAACCATTCCTCCCGGATAATCTGTGAATGGCCCGCAAAGTACAAGTTTGCCTTGGCTCTTTAATTCTTTTAAATGCTCAACGTGGCTCCTTATGATCTCCTCATTGAGAGGCTTTATGTTTTTCATTAAGTATACATACATTCTTGTTCCAGCTCCTTTGTATTCATGTAATAATGAACTTGTTAAATCTTATCAATGATTCTCTGTAATGTTCTATTAATTCCTGTATTTTCATTTTAAAAATGCGCAGACCTGTTTGTTTATAAAAATTCTCTCCATAGTTCTCCTCCCTGCCATCTCGCAAAACAAACCGTCTCAACATGCCTTAACGGTCAAAAAGGAGGAGCATGAACCTTGTGATCCCTTGGCGGAAGAATATCACCCAGCAAAACATTTACCTCGGTAATTGATTTAAATAAAAACCAGGCACAGGAAGGCGGCTAGAATTTACTTAAAAGATAATCCGTTATTGTCCTTATATCTTTATTATTACCTGAATCATTGATTTCCTGATCCAGCTCATAGTCATTGGTAAACGACCCATCAGCCTTTTGCATAAAAACAGTTGCTATAGGTTTTCCGGAAGAACCGTCATAATTATCTTCAGCTATAATGATTATATCCTTTAATCCATCCTTGTCCACATCTTTAAATGAAACCGCTTTAATATCTATACTGTATGGAAGCGTTCCATTGAAATCATAAAGTATATCTCCATCTTCATTGGTTAAATAAAATACTGCGGGTATATGGCTGCCTGCTGTTAATTTCCCTGATACAAATTTCACATTCCCCCATGAATTCAAATCCACCATAAATGTCTGATCCTCTATCAGGGCAAAGCCTTCGATATTTTTAAGATTGTAAGGAGTAAATTCAAACGTTCCTTCAGGAAGACTCATCACTGTATCTCCCGATCTCTCAGTTATTATGATCGTTGCCACAAGAGCATTGTCAGGTTTAAATAAAAATTCAATGGTTCCCTTATTTTCCCTGGAATCATTCACAAGCCGGCACTGCGCAGTATCATTATTAACGGTTCCTTCAAATTCCGCTGTGTCCATATTGTAAGCCGGGCCTTTGCCCACCGCACAGATATTTCCTTGAATGGTTCCATCCCCAAGCCTTGATATTGAAATGGACAAACCGCCATTGTCAGGAAAATTGGTGTCCGTATCTCTGATCCAGGACTTTTTTATATATTGCTTATAATCAATTGCATATTCGGTTGTTGTCGTTGATGACGTACTTTCTTCTGAAGATTCTGAAGCTGCACCATTATTGGCAGAAGTTGAAAAAGACGGCTTCTCCTCTTGGGGCAGACGATTGTTTGATTCAATTTTCCCGCAGCCTGCAATAAGGAACGAGACTGTAATAATTGTAAACAGAAATCTTTTATTCATTATTTTCTCCCATGTCAGTTCTGACAGACCTTGTTGATGAACAGTATTCTGTGAAAATGCAGCATTCCTATTATACCATTATCTCTTTTGGCTTTCACCTCTAAATTTTTATCAGTCAAAAAAGAGGCCGCTTAAGCCTGGTTGAGATTTGTCAGAAAACTATAAGCCTTTATTACGATCATTTCTCTATGAAAAATATTAAACTGCCATTTGAACATTATACCACGTTTTCAACCGGCCTGCATCCGGCATAAAGTATTTTTCTTTTCATAGAAAAACCTCCAAACCGAATCCGTAATGGCCATCGGTTTGGAGGTCTTCATAGGTTGGGGAATCTTACCCGGACCTTTTATTCTGCATAGCTTCCCATAACCTCTTTATAGGTATCTGGCGTCACAACAATTGCATCTACCGCAATTTCCTTTTCCACTTCTTTTCCATTTATAATATCCAACAATACCTTTACGGAACCAGCGCCTACTGATTCAGCCGAGAAATATGCGGAAGCTTTTACACAGGTTTCTTCAGCTCCCTTATTATTCCACTCGTCTTTTGACATATAAGCACCAAGCCCTACTACGCACGCCTCTCCGTCAAGCCCTGCACTTTCCAGTGCCCGTGCTGCACCAATACAGCCTTCCTCATTTGCACCGGTTACCAGCCATTTTTTAATCTGTGGGTTAGCAGTAATAACTGCGGCTGCAGCCGTATTTCCTTTATCGGTGGTTCCGTCGTAATCCGCTTTGAAAATATTGCCGGTATTGAAATCCGGAACCAGTTCTTTGAACTTATCCAGCTCGCCTTCTGCTCTGGGCACACAACTGGATACAGTATCCATGGTCATAACCATCAATCCAACTTCTCCATTGGAAGAAAGATTATTATCTTTTACGTATTTCCCTAACCATTCTCCATTTGCTTCACCAATTTTATAAGCGTTGATTCCAACCCAGGGTGCAAGTTTTTCACCGGCACCATCCTGAAGGGCATCATCAGCGGCCACAATGGGAATGCCTGCTGCCTGTACTTTGTCAATGACCGCCTGGGACATGGTTTGATCCGGAATACAGGTTACAATACCGGAGGCATTGTTGGCAATTGCGTTATCAATGGCCTTTAAGTATTCCTCTGGATTCATCTTTGCATCAACATAGATAAACTCTCCTCCTGCTGCCTCTACAGCCTTTTTTGCAGCTTCTCCTTCATCAATAAACCAGGTCTGGTCTCCGGCTTTATAAATACCGTAAACAACTAATTTTTCATCCCCCTGAGTCTTTTTTGCCGCACTGGTTTCCGTCCCAGTTGTCTCCCCTGTACTGCAGCCGGCTAACATTGCCCCCGCCATGGCTGCACAAAGCAATACACTTATCAGCTTTTTTTTCATCTTCTATTCCTCCTCTAAGAATTTTATACCAATCCACATTCTCATGTGAAATGTTACCGAATACGGTATGTATCTATACTGCATGTTTCTATTCTGCATTTTTACTATTCTGCATTTTTTCTATTCTGCATTTTTTCTATGCCGCATTTTTCTATGCCGCATTTTTTCTATGCCGCATTTTTCATGCTTGCCGCTAATAACTCCTTTTCCCGTCTTTCCTTTCTGACATAGTCCGATGCCAATGCAAACAGCAGCAAGGCTCCCCGGGCTACATATTGCCAGAAACTGGGCACATTAACCATAATCAGCCCTGTATTAAATGCCTGAATCAGAATGACACCTAACACGGTTCCGCCCATGCTGCCCACACCGCCTAAAAAGGAAACTCCGCCTAATATAACCGCCGTAATGGCATCAAACTCCAGATTAATGTTGGCTGACGGCTGGCCTGAATTCATTCTTGCGGAAAATATGATTCCCCCTAAAGATGTAAGCACACCGATAATAATAAAGCAAAGAGTGTTCATTCTCTGGGGATTTAATCCTGCTAATCTTGCGGCTTCCGTGCTGCCTCCAATTGCATAAATGCTGCGTCCGAATTTTGTTTTTGACAAAATGAATCCAAAGATTACAAAGGATAGGATCATACACCAGACTGCCAGCGGAATATTCAAAATTCTTAGTTTTCCTAAAAGAATAAAGGATTTGTTACTTATTGCAACCGGCTTTCCGTTGCAGATGATATAGGCAAACCCTCTCACAATTGCCTGGGTGACCAGGGTGGCAATAAACGCTTCCAGCTTAATTTTATTAACCATCCAGGAATTAAAGAATCCTACCGCCACCCCGCTGCATAAGGTAAGAGGAATGGCAGCCGGCAGGGGAACTCCCCAGTTAAGCAACAAGGCTACAAGGACTCCGGAAAATGCTGCCAGGGATCCTGGAGACAGATCATTTTGTCCTGCAATAATCAGATAGGTATGGCCGACTGCTACCATTCCAACCAGGGAGGCGGCTACCAGCAGATTAATCATGTTCTGCATACTTAAGAAATTTCGGTTTAAGGAGGTAAATAGTACAAATACCACAACAATCGCAGCAGTCAGGACTAATTTATCCTCTCCGATTCCATTGACAATTCGTTTTACAATACCGTTTTTCATGGGGTTTTTCTTTCTCTCATTTTTGTTCATGACCGTTATTCTCCTATCATTCCTAATCTTAGTAATTCATCTTCCGTTGCTTCTTCACGCTTGATTTCCCCCGATATACGCAACGATTTCATAACAATAATTCGATCAGAAAGACCAATTACTTCGGGCAGTTCTGAGGATATTAAGATGACTCCAAGCCCCTGCTTTGCAAATTCACAGATCATGCTATAAAATTCAGACTTTGCTCCTACGTCAATTCCTTTGGTAGGTTCATCCAGGATCAATACTTTTGGATTTGTGGCAATCCACCTGGCAACAATGCATTTTTGCTGATTGCCTCCCGATAATTCCACAATTTTCTTATCCGGTGAAGGAGTTTTTATCCGAAAGTCTTTTATGCTCTTTTCTATTTCTACTTTCTCTTTCTTTGCATCAATTACACCAAACTTATTGGAGTTTTTATCCAATAAGGATATATTAATATTGCCGGAAACACTTAAGTTGGATAAAATCCCTTGAAGTTTACGGTCTTCCGGCACAAGAACAATGCCGTTTTCTACCGCATCTCTGGGGGAACGGTTAGTAATCTTCTTTCCCTCCAGATAAATTTCTCCGGTCCGAAGTTTATCTGCCCCTAAAATTGCCCGCATTAATTCTGTTCTGCCGGCTCCCACCAGTCCGGAAAATCCCAGCACTTCACCTTTTCGCAGGGTGAAGGAAGCTTTTTTCACATAATCGGAAGAAACTTCTTTTACTTCTAAAAGAACATCCCCTATTTGCTTATTCCGGTCCAGATTTTTGAAAATATCACCCAGATCACGGCCAACCATCATCTTGATCAGCTTCTTTTCCTCAATTTCTTTGGTTATTACCGTATCCACATAACGGCCATCCTTGAAAATTGCCACCTTGTCCGCGATCCGCTGTATTTCACTCATTCGATGGGAAACATAAATAATGATCTTTCCCTGCTCCTTTAGTTTTCCTATGATCCGAAACAGGCTGTCAATTTCCGAATCACTTAAACTGGCTGTGGGTTCATCAAAACAAATGACCTTTAGATTTTCCCTGCTGTAGGCCTTCATGATTTCAACCATCTGCTGATAGGCAATGCTTAAGTCCTTTACTTTGGCGGCCGGCGCAATAGGCAGGCCAAATTCATCAATAATTTTCTGTGTCATTTTATTGGCTTTGGCTGTATCAATCACGCCCAGCCGGTTAGCCGGCATTCTTCCCAGAAAAATATTCTCCGAAACACTTAATTCCAGTAATATCTGCCTTTCCTGATAAATGACACTGATTCCCTCATGAATTGCTTCATGAGGAGTGTTAAAATGCTTTTGAACCCCGTCAAGCAGGTACTCTCCCTCCGTTGGCTGATAATCTCCATTCAGCACCTTTAATAATGTGGATTTTCCCGCTCCGTTTTCTCCCAGAAATGCAAGCACCTCTCCCCCAAATGATTGGAAGCATATCTGATCCAGCGCCTTCACACCTGGAAAATATTTTGAAATATTTTTAAACTCAAGTATATGGCCCATGTGTATTTTCTCCTCACCCAATGACAAACCATTGTGACCTTTTCATATTTCACACTTATTCCTGTTAAATTCCTTAAGAAAGTCATGTGTTATGCAAATCAGATAAAACACACTCATGTTTTATGACTTTCTATAGACATTATATCAAGCATTCCCATGATTCTCTTTAACTCACAGGAACTTTATCTGATTTTTTGTGTACTTTTCGGAACTGTTTGATAATAATTTTACACACAAAAAAGACAAGGGAATTTTCCTGTCTCTTATTCCCTTGTCCTCTTCTTCCCGTCAAGCCATAAAGTTAATACCACTCATCCTGTATATGCTCCCTGGAAAACACATATACCTTTCCGGAATTCTCATTTTCATCCCGGGCTGTGGTTACAAATAACAAATTCTTGTGAGCTCCGCCGATTACGCAGCAGGATACATATGGATCCGGTACCTTCACCTCTTTGATCTTGGTTCCCGTACCGGGGTCATAACAATTAATTTTTCCGCCGCCCCACATTGCAACCCACAATTGGCCGCGGCCATCCATGCACATTCCATCGGGAGCCCCCTCCCTCTCATCAATGGAAACCGCGGTTTTTTTATTGCTCAAAACACCTTCCTCCACCACGTCATATACATCGATCTTTTGGGTTGGCGTATCAATGTGATAGAATTTATCCCCTGATGGATTCCAGACTAATCCATTGGATATGGTAAACCCATCGTATTTTGAAATGACCGTTCCTTCTTTGATGCAGTACAGGGATCCCGCCCCATGGGCCTTGGGATGGGTCTGATCAATGGCCATGGTACCCACCCATAAATTTCCATATGGATCCAGCTTCCCATCATTGAAACGAATATATTCGGGCTGGCTGATCTCTGTAACCAGTTCTTGCTTCCCGGTACTTAGATTTATACGGATGATCCTGTTTCTGACTGCTGCAATCAAGTCCCCCTGATCATTTAAGGCAATACAGCCTACATAATCTCCCATATTAATTTCTTCTATGGTTCCATCATCCAGGGAATAAGAATATACGGTATATCCTTCAATATCTACAAAATGCACTTTATTTTGTGCCTGATCCCATATACAGCCTTCCCCTAATTGAAGACCTGTGGCAATGACATCCCTTCTACATTTCATCCGCAGTTTCTCCTCTCCACATCTCTCTGTAGTCAGCCGGTGTCATATCCGCATATTTGCGGAATACACGGCTGAAATACTGAGAACTGCTAAATCCTGTCTGCATGGCAATGTCAGTAATACTTTTATTACTATTCCAGAGCAATTCTTTGGCTTTTGCTATGCGGAGCATGGTGATATAAGTTGTGCAATTCATCCCAAGATATTTATTGCAGTATTTTCGGATGTATCTGTCACTTACATGGTACTTCCTGGAAATCTCCTCCATATTGAGTTCTTCTTCTATGTGATCATTGATATACCGGATCACCTTTCCTACCACCCCATGTAATTCCGAATCTTCCTGTTCTTCCATTTTAATATACTGCTCCGAAAACACGATGTACATCTGAGCCAGAGCCAGCTCCAACTGTGCGCTTGTATATTCATTTTCTTCTGTTTGTTCCCGGAAAACTCTGCTCACATTCTCCAGGGCTTTACACAAATTCTCGCAGGATACCACCTTCGTATAATCCCCTGTCTGATTCAATGCCGGGATTTTCCCTTCAAGTTCTTTTGGTATTGTTACCGAATATTCCAACTGGGTTATGCAGCATGCGTTGCTCATGTCAACCATAAAAGAATGTCTTATATAAGGACTGATAATCATGCAGTCACCCGCTTTTAAGGGAACATATTCATTATGAATTTTCATGACACAGCAGCCTACGTTTATATAGTTAATCTCGTACTCCTGGTGCTTATGCATCTCAAATTTATAATTTCTTTGGAACTTATATTTACCGGCTTTTCGTATTGCCACTTTATACTCTTCATGGTTTAATAATGTATAAATGTTTTTCATGATTCCCTGCATATGATATCTCCTTTGACTCCCTTTGTGTAAAACATCCAAAATGCAGCAGAGCAATATTTGGTATCATAATATCATAACCGGTCAGAGATAGCAATTCCAGTTGTTTACATAATCCCAAACTTGTCAAAGGATTCTTTTGCACCCATTCCGCCTTTTATTGCTTCCGCCACCATCTTCTCTCCCGTAGCTTTTTCATATGCCCTTTGTATGACTTCCTTTTCTACCCCTTTGGGAATTACCACAACTCCCTCCAGATCCCCGAAAATAATATCTCCCGGATCAATGCGTACTCCCTCGATTTCAATGGGCACTCTAAAGTCAATTACTTTTCCCCTGGGAGCCTGGTCCTGGGCGTATCTGCCATAGGAGAAACAGGGGAATTTTAATTCCTCTATTCCGTTTGTATCCCTATGGAAACCATTGGCCACCGCACCTGCCGCACCTAATATCTGCATTCTGGTACACATCAGTTCTCCCACCAGGGCATAGGAAGGGGAAGATCCTGTACAGATATACACTTCATCCTTTTTTAAATCATCCAAGGCCTCCAGCATCAGCCCGAAAGGCTTCTTCATAATGGGATTTTGCCCATTGGAAAGCTCTTCAAAGGAATCGGCCTCCAGCACCGTCATTGCACGTCCCGCCACTACCATTCCGGGATTGATTGGCTGTATTCTCTGGGGCAGAAACTGATGAAAATACCCCATTTTATCTAAAATATCACCGATTACGGCTGAATACATATCACGCCTCATTAATTCAAATAATTCACCATCATTATTCCATTCAATCATATTATGCTCCTATTCCACCACTGCGCCTTGTGCCGCTGATTGGCTGATTTTTTTATAAGTATTTAAATATCCGTCTAAAATTTCTTTTTCCGGGCGGATCCAACATTTTTTTCTTTCCTTTAATACAACGTCTTCCACCAATAAGGTTAACTCTCTTTTGTCCACATCAATTATAATGATATCGCCATTCTCCACCAGGGCAAGGGTTCCGCCTTCGTAGGCTTCCGGGGAAATATGGCCTACAAAGCATCCCCGGTTGGATCCGGAAAATCTTCCGTCTGTAACCAATGCACAGCTATCCGATAAATTCATGCCTTCCAGACATTTCATAGGACGATACATTTCCGGCATACCAGGACCGCCTTTGGGCCCTTCATAGCGAAGTACGATTATGGTGTTTTTTTCCACCAGTCCATGTAATATGGCATGGCAGGCCTCCTGTTCGCTCTGGAATACCTGGGCCTTTCCCTCTATTCTCATCAAGCGGTCCGGTATGGCGGCCGGTTTTACAACAGCTCCAAGGGGTGCCAGATTTCCTCTTAGGACTGCTACTCCCCCTGTTAAATGAAAGGGGTCACTGGTGGGCTTGATCACCTCCCTGCGCTGGGAAAAACCGAACTGCTTTAAAGATTCCTCCAGAGTACTTCCGGTAACATTAAGGCATTCCAAATGGAGCAGAGGCTCCAATTCTTTCATGACCGCAGGCACGCCCCCAGCTTCGTAAAAGTCCACCATATCATAGGGGGATGCAGGATAAACCGAAGCTATCTGGGGTATTTTTCTGCTTAATTCATCAAATAAAGCCAGAGGCAATTCCCCTAATCCTGCTTCTTTGTGTATGGCCTGTAAATGCATAATGGCATTGGTGGATCCGCCGATTCCCATTAAGACGGCCATGGCGTTATAAATGGAATCTTTTGTAATGATCTGGCGGGCTGTTATATGTTTTTCAACCAGATCAACAATTGTTTCTCCCGTGGTGTATGCAATCTGCATGCGTTTGGAATGAATGGCAGGCACGACTGCGCTTCCCGGCAAACTCATGCCCAATGCTTCCGCCATACAGCCCATTGTATTGGCAGTTCCCAGCATGGCACAGGAACCAACACAAGGCTCCGCAAGATTTTCGATTTCCCGGAATTCCTCCTGTGTAATTTCTCCCCGCTGTTTCCAGCCGATTGCCTCTGTTACAATATTTCCGTCATAATGCTTATCCTTATACACCGCAGGCATCATGGGGCCGCTATTGCAGAAAACAGATGGGATATCCAGCCTTGCAGCCGCCATCAAAAGTCCCGGTACAATTTTATCACAGGAACCAAGCAATACCAGTCCGTCAAATTTATGAGCCCTCACCATGCATTCAACCGAAGAGGTGATCAAATCCCGGGCCGGTAAAATATACCGCATCCCATCATGCCCTTCTGCTATGCCGTCACACGGTGCAATGCTTCCGAACACCATGGCCGTACCGCCTCCGGATTCGATTCCTTTTTTGACCTGTTCACACATTTCATTTATGTTATAATGGCCCGGCGTTGCATTGGTGTATGTATTGACAATGGCGATCAAAGGCTTTTCCAAAGCGGAATCCGTAAATCCCATGGACTTATACAGCGCTCTTTTTAAGGCGCCTCCATCCCCTTTTAAAAGCTGATTGTAGTATTGATACTCCTCCATTCTACTTTACCTCCACAAAGTCATTGGCTGCAACCACAGGAAGGGTGGCCCCTCCTTCTATCATTAAGGAAGTCCCTGTAATATATGCCGCTTTATCCGATGCTAAAAAGACTACCGCCTGAGCGATCTCCTTTGTAGTCGCAAACCGTTTGAATGGGAGCCGTTCTGCCGCTTCCAACCGGATATCCCCAGGCTCCCAGCCCACATCCGTATAGCCTGGAGCCACTGCTACCATGCGTATTCCCTTTAATGACAGCTCCATAGCCGCATTTTTGGTAAACTTGGTAACAGCCGCTTTCGTCGGTGCATAGATGGTAGCTCTTGGCCAGCACCCTTCTACCTGATTGGAGGAAATGTTAATGATAACTCCTTTCACATCCTTTTCCACCATTCTTTTCGCACCAAACTGACTGCTGAAAAACAACCCTTTCCAGTCAATTGCAGTCATACCATCAAACATCTCTTCTGTTGCATCCAGAAAATATACTTCACTGCTGATTCCTGCGTTGTTCACAACCAAATCTATCACATCAAATTTTTCAAAGGCAATTTGATACATTTGCTCAATGTCTTTGACGCTTCCCATATCCGCATATATCGCCAGGCTCTCTACGCCATACTCATTGGCCCTTTTGCATATCTCATTAGCCGATTCCCTGTCATTGTGATAATTCACAACAATATTGTACCCTTCTTCTGCCAAATCCAAAGAAATCTGCTTCCCAATCCCTCTTGCTCCACCTGTAATCAGCGCTGTCTTTCGATCCATCCCTGTTCCTCCTCGTTGTTTGTATAAACCCTTTTTCTTTATTGTAATTTCTTTTGTATAAACCTGCTTTCACAATATGGCACTTTCTTAAGGTCTTTGTGTATTATTCGGAACTAAAAGACGCAGCCCTGGTTTTTGGACTGCGTCTCTCCTGTTTCTTAAATTTATGAATGATCATTGTACGCCTTAAATAAATGCCGTATGCAAATCCATATTAATCTTCACCTTACAAGTTTTTGAAAAACCAACCCTCATTCTCCCTTTTTCCAGTAACTTATCACGCTTTTACATATTAAAATCTACCATTTTTTGTCTTTCCTTAAAAATTTATCAGAATTCCTTTTTTCTTTCAATTTTCCATCTGCTGTCATCCGATACTTTTTCTTTGATGAGGAAGCTGTTTGTAATGACTCTTTCTTTGATGATAACCCAGATCTTAATGAAGCAGTCTGGGATGATGTTTTTGTTTTTAAAAGTGTTTTCTTCGGACGTTCTGTTTTAGATTTCGCTGTTCTTGCTGTATCTTTTCTTGGCTGCGTGGCCTTTATCGTCGGAAAGTTGTTCATTAATGGGTAGGGATGATCTTTTACTTCTATCAATTTCTTCCCGATCAAACCTTCAATATCAACAAGTTGTTTTTTTTCATCAAAATCGCAGAAGGAAATTGCTGTTCCGCTAAGTCCTGCCCTGCCTGTCCGTCCAATGCGGTGTACATACGTCTCTGGTATATCCGGTAAGTCAAAATTAATAACATGGGTTAGTTCATCTATGTCTATTCCTCTTGCTGCGATATCTGTTGCAATCAATATTCTCAACGTTTTGTTTTTAAAATTGTTTAATGCCTTCTGGCGCGCTCCTTGTGATTTATCACCATGGATTGCCTGGGCAACCACGTTATCCCTTGATAATTGCTTAATAATACGATCAGCCCCATGCTTGGTACGTATAAATACCAGTGTTGAAGCTATATTTTTATCTTTTAGTATGTGAAGAAGCAAATCCTTCTTATTATTTTTATCAACAAAATACACATACTGTTGGATAGAATCCACGGTTGATGATACCGGAGTAATTTCTATTTTTTCAGGAGTCTTAAGAATCTTACCTGCCAGCTTGGCAATGTCTGGCGGCATCGTAGCCGAGAAAAGCAATGTTTGCTTTTTTAACGGTGTTTTTGCAATAATCCGTTTCACATCGTTAATAAATCCCATATCCAGCATGCGGTCAGCTTCGTCCAATATAAATATCTTAATATGTTCTATATTTATAATCTTTTGATCGATTAAAGCCAGTAGCCTTCCTGGTGTTGCTACCAGTATATCTACCCCTTTTTTCAAATTTTCCTCCTGCGGTTTTTGAGATACTCCCCCAAAGACAGCACAACATTTTAAATCAGTGAATTTACCATAAGTATTAAAACTTTCATAGATTTGCAGAGCCAGTTCTCTGGTGGGTGTTACGATCAGAGCCCTTATATTTTGTTTTTCCCAATGAGGTACTTTTTCTTCGCTGAGCAGTTGAAGCGTTGGAATAGCAAATGCGGCAGTCTTTCCGGTACCTGTCTGGGCACAACCAAGTAAATCCCTGCCGCTTAATATAACTGGTATTGCCTCTTCCTGTATGGGTGTAGGAACTTCGTAGCTTTCCTTTTCCAATGCCTTTATAATATCAGGCATAATATTTAAATCTTTAAATTGCATAAGCTCTCCTTATAATCGGTATTGTTTAATTTTATCTCTTATCTGATGCTATTGATACTTTCAACAGTTTATTGCAAATCGTTGTATCTTTCATTGTTTCCAGTACCAACGGACCTTTTCCGTTGAGTATTTCTACATATGTCAGGGTATCTTGAATGGAAATTATTCCGATGTCCTCGGCTTTAATTCCTTTGATATTAGATATTACTCCAACAAAATTGGTTGCTCTGAGTTTCTTTTTCTTTCCGCCATTAAAGCGCAATTTCATGATTTCCGTACAAAGCTGGTCACTTTTCATTATCTTGATCTGAGGGGCTGCTTTTATTTTTGCGTCAAAGTCGGCTTTCTTAATAAGCACTTCTTCTTTGGAAGGTTTCACCAATTGGGGGATTTCAAACCCAATATATTCTTCGATCTCATGTAAATACCGGCTTTCCCTTTCTCCAACAAAGGTAATGGCTTTTCCTTTTAGGCCTGCACGCCCCGTTCTTCCTGTGCGATGGACATAATTTGCCTTATCATAAGGTATATCATAGTTAAAAACCAAAGAAACATTCTCTACATCAATTCCTCTTGCAGCAACATCAGTAGCAATCAGGTAGCGGAATTCTCCTCTTTTAAATCGCTTCATTGTGGCTAACCGATCGTCCTGTTCCATGCCGCCATGAATTTTATTACAGGAATAACCCATATCAGCAAGCTTGGCATATACGATATCTACCTGGTCCTTGGTTCTGCAAAAGATGATACAGCTATCAGGGTTTTCCATAATTGTGACATCCTTAAGCAGTTCAAACTTATCTTTTTCATCAACAAGATAAAGAGCATGATTAATTTCGGCTGAGGTAATATCCATCTCATTTACATCAATATTAATTGGATTTTGCATGTAATTTAATGACATATATTTCACTTTTTCCGGCATGGTAGCTGAAAACAGCATTGTCACCCGCTCACCTGGCAACTCTTTTAAAATTGATTCCATCTGTTCTATAAAACCCATGTCAAACATTTTATCAGCTTCGTCAATTACTAAGTAGTTAATTTTAGTAAGCGCTAATGTGCCTCTCTCTATGTGATCCAAAACCCGTCCCGGTGTACCAACAACTACATGTGTTTTTTGCTTCAATTCTGTTTGCTCAATGGAGAATGAATGTCTTCCATAGACTGCTGCTGCTTTAATCCGTTTGAATCTGCCGATGTTGACAAAATCCTCCTTGACCTGAACCGCAAGTTCTCTCGTCGGCGTCAAAATAAGTGCCTGTGGTTTATTTTCAAGCCATTCTATCATTTCGCATATGGGAATCGTATAGGCTGCCGTCTTACCGCTTCCCGTCTGCGCTTTAATAATAAGATCATTTTTTTCTAATGCTAAGGGAATGACTCTGTCTTGAACTTCCGTAGGTTTATCAAGCTCTAATCCATTCAGTGCCTTTTTTATATCCTCACTTATATTAAAATCACGAAAACTACCTCTGTCCAAATCAAAGCCTCCAATATCCATAGTGCATCCTTGGTTTCTGTTATCACATATCCTGCCTAAGGAATTTCTTTTTCTCATTATCATTTAAGCTCAGTCTATCATTGTATCGCATATAATTCATTATTTCAAGGTAATCTTTGAAAGTAGAACAAAGAAAAAATCCCCTTTGACTACAATAGTTTGCTATTTTCCCATGTATTTGATATTATATAATTTGTGGAAATATTCAAAGCCGTCATCTTGGCAGACGCTTTGAATCCTATATTAAAAATAGATATTTTAAAAGGTGGAAGCAAGAATGAATCCTCAAGAACAAAAACATCAGCGTCGTCCCAGATACAAAGGTACTCACCCAAAAGCGTTTAAAGATAAATATAAGGAACTGCAGCCAGAGTTATATGCTGATTCTGTAGCAAAGGTTATTCAAAAGGGAAGCACTCCTGCTGGTATGCATCGTTCTATTTGCGTAAATGAAATATTAGAATTCTTGCAAATCACTCCTGGACAAACCGGATTAGATGCAACCTTAGGTTATGGCGGTCATACATTAGAGATGCTTAAATGTTTAAATTCAACAGGACATTTGTATGCCACTGATGTGGATTCTATTGAATTGCCCCGAACAAGGGTACGTTTGGAGCGCTTGGGCTATGGATCGGAGATTTTAACGATCAGACAAACAAACTTTTCCAATATAGATCAAATCACTTCGGAATCGGGACCATTGAATTTTATATTGGCAGATTTGGGTGTCTCTTCCATGCAAATAGACAATCCTGAAAGAGGATTTTCTTTTAAGACAGATGGGCCTTTAGACTTACGGCTAAATCAATCAAAAGGAATCTCTGCAGCAGATCGTCTTAAAACTATTTCCCAAGAGGAACTGCAAGGAATGTTGTCAGAAAATGCAGACGAACCTCATTCCGCTGAAATCTCCCGTGCCATTGTTTCTGCCATAAAAAAAGGAACAGACATTATAACAACAAGTCAGCTCCAACAAATTATCAAAGATACGCTGAAATTCATTCCTGAAAAAGAAAGAGACAATGAAATTAAAAAATCATGCCAAAGATGCTTTCAAGCGTTGCGAATTGATGTCAATAATGAATTTGAAGCGTTATATGAATTTTTAGAAAAACTTCCTGCTGCCATGGCAGAAGGCGGACGCATTGCTATCCTTACTTTTCATTCCGGGGAAGACCGTCTCGTAAAAAAATCTTTCCGGCATTTCTATCGGGAAGGTATCTATCGCGAAATTGCGTCTGAAGCCATTCGCCCCTCAGCCGCCGAATGCAGCTCCAATAGCCGTGCCCGATGTGCAAAATTGCGTTGGGCTATAAAAGCATAAAATAATCTGACCAATGGCTCAAAGCTTTATAGGATCAGACTAAAATGAAGAGAAAAAAAGCATGGGCGGCAAGTTTATTCTGCCGCCCATGCTTTTTGATTTCTATACTTAATAATTCAATAAACCAATGGCTTCCAAATCAAGACTTATTAATTTCAATAATTGTAGTTATACTCATAATTATAATCATAACCATAGTAATACCATGAAGACAGCTCATCAATATAAGGTTTATATCTTTGTTCTATTTGAGAAATCGCTTTATTCATGTTATTTATATCCTCAGCATATTTTGCTAATTTATTATTTTTTAAATCTTTCGATAATACTGGCAGGTAGTTTAAGTATGTCTGCCTGCATTCTTCCAGATAGTATCCAGAAATTCTTAATGCAGGATTATTGGATATCATAAGTTCAGAAAATGATGATTTGCTTAAAAATCTCTGTACATGATCACATACTGCTGCATAATATACGGTATCTTCAACAATCGTATTCAAATCATTAGGAATTAAACTAGTATAACGATCGATTTGGAAAATATCATCCGAATTATAGAGATCGTTAATGAATGAATACTTTTCGCTTGCGCTTATTGTTTGAATTGACACTAAGGTAGGAAGACCTGTTGCCGGCATTTCAAAAATACGTGCCCCATCAGCACCAACTTTGTAATTATCTGGTGTAGTTGTATTTATAAGACATGCACCATCGGCATCCAGGTAATACCACGTTTCGGAGACATTGATCCATGCGTTTGACTCCATATAACCGTTATCATCAAAGTGATACCACTTTCCATCAACTTCTATCCATCCGCTTTTTGTATACGTTCCATTCCCATCCTGATATCGCCAGCCAGCTTCATTCTGTGTCCACTCACCGGCAAAGGAAGTGAATGAAGGAAATGCTGTTAAGATAAATAGTCCTAATATTACTGATAAAATCTGCTTTTTCATAGTAAATCCCCTCTTTTTTATTATTTTGCACTTCAAACTGAATAAATGATATTTGATGAAATCAACTTTTAGTTCATCATAGTTTCATAGTTAACACTTTACCATAAATTTCCATATTTTACCATGTTTTTATTAAGCCGATCACTTCCTTTCTGTTTTTTTGAATTTCCCAAGGGCTTTCTTCCTAATATCTGCAGGCATTTTATTGCCTTTTAACACTTTTATTTGATAACAGCTTATCCAAATATATGGACTTAAACTGTTTACTAGCCATCATTTGCTTTAAAGGGGGTAATTTAAGGATAACTCCAAGTACTGCCGCCATGGCACGATGATTGGCAAATGCCTGGTTATCAAATATGAGATTTTGGAGCGTTCCTTTTTCGATTGCTTGCAGTACAAATCTATGGGTACTGTTTACCGGTGTAATGACTTGAACCTTTCTCCGCACTAATTCAATGGCATTTTTAGGGCAGCTCCGCACACATACCCCACAACCAAGGCATACCTCATGATCTACTTGAGCTGCCGGCTTACCTTCTTTGTTGTTTTCCATAGAAATTGCTAATACCGGACATACCTTTTGGCATTTGCCACATCCTACACATTCTTTCGAAATATCAGGTATATAATTCGTGGTAGCCACTGGCTGCATTGGGCTGAATTTTCTTGCTGCTTGCAAGGCTTCGCAGCAGCAACCGCAGCAATTGCAAATAAATGCCGGGGCTTCACGAACATTTTCCCCAATTTGCACCAGATTCGCCGCATAAGAACGTTCTAATACATCCATTGCCTCTTTCTTATCAATTAATCTCGCATGCTGCCCATGTTCCGCAAGAGAACGGGCAACATTTCCAAGGGTGAGGCAAACATCCAGCGGGGCATTTATTTCACATGGGTGGCCTGCATGTAACATTTTATGTCTGCAATAACAAGTTCCAAGGCCTATATAATCTGCTTCCTCAATAATATGGCTTGCTCTTTCATAATCCAAAATATGAATTGTGTTATCATTGGTCAAAACCGGCTCCTGCACATAGACTCGTCCAAGATACGTCTCTGTTGCAAAAAATAAATCCTTAACAAAGTTTTCTTCAACATTCATATATTGATAATACAATTCGCTTAAATATTTCTGATCAATGTCGCCCCTTGTACGCATCAATGCAAATTCAATAAACCCTGCCATTGGCGGAGGCATTACAAACTGACGTACTCCATTATAAAATGAATCCACAAGTAACGCCTTCTCACAAAGACGCTCTAAAAAAGCTTCTGCTTTCCCTTCACTGGTATTCCAGATTTTTGCTGCTTTTTTTGCAGTAAATGGACGGACCGGCAACAGGGCGACCCATTTGGCTTCATTTTCTTTATATAGAACTTGCAAAATTTTATACAGACTGTCCGATGGCGGAGCCCCTTGTGTAAACCAATTGATTCTTTCTTCTAAATTTTTATAGGCATCTTTACTCGTTATATGTCCCATGGATTCACCTTCCTGATATTAAGTTTGGATAGACTCACCGAATTTGCCTGTTCCTTCTTTTCTGTCACTTTGAGCCCACTGAAAAAATTCTCAAAATGCCTGAACTTTAGGATTTTTAAGTAGTATCACTAATCAAAATCCACAGCATACACCGTTTCAGGCTTATGCTCCTGGTAACATGTGAGCCGGTTTACCGTTGAAATTCAGATAATTCCCTATCCAGAACCTGCCCCTCCTCAATAGTGGATCCTATAAATTTCCTGTAACCTTGTTTCAATCCCCTTCCATCATTGGTTTATTTATTGAATTTAAAACTTGTCAAAATGAAGTTTTTGATATTGCAGCGCATTTTCTTCATAAGGCTTTTTTTCCTCCCCAGGATAGCCAATGGCAATCATACATTCAACACTATATTGCTCAGGTATCCCCAGTACTTCTCTAATATATTCCCCCGCAGTCACTTCCTCTGTGTGGAATCGTTCTCTTACCTGGATCCAACATGACCCCAGATCCAAATCTTGTGCCATCAACTGAATAATGGCTGCTGCTATGGAAGTATCCTCAATCCACACATCACTTGAATCTTTATCCCCTATTACTGCAATTGCTAAAGGCGCACCTGCCAAAAACCCAGAACCAGGTTCCCTGCACAGGGAGAGCTGCCGGATCAGTTCCGGATCAGTGACAGCAATAAACTGCCATGGTCTTATGGCCCGGGATGACGGGGATAGCAGGGCGCTTTTAAGAATTACATCAATCTTCTCCTTTTCAACTTCTTTGTTTTGAAACTTTCTGATGCTTCTTCTGGATTTTAAAATATCAAATAACATAAATTACTCCTTTCTGAATTTTATAAATTTATTTTATTCTTGCCATCAAAGAAAGTCAATGATACAAGTATGAGGCAATCTGATATCAGACAGGAAAGGGAGATCCGGAAAAAAGGTGCTCACTGAAAAAATCTCATTCCAAGTCCTGGCGTATTGTTTTTGGCATAAGAAAATACCTCCTGTACTGCAATCTACAGTCAGGAGGTATTCTGCTCTTTATAAACGCATAATATTATTTCATTGTATTTATTATGGAATCTGTTACGATTTTCAACTGTTGCAACACAGCTATGGGGTCATAGTAATAAACCTTATCAAACGATAATTCAATTACCCTGTTATTTTGTACCGCAGGAAGGCTCTTCCATACAGAGGTTTTTTTCATCTCCTCCACATCTTTGCTTGGTTCACCATTTGCAGTGTAAACAGTAACAAACATATAATCCGGCCCATACTGTGAGAGTGCTTCAATGGAGATTTCTGCCCAGCCCTGTCCGTCACTGACTTCCTGTAACTTTTCCTGCAGCTTCAGCCCCAGTCCTGTTGTTAAAACCTGACCGCCTCTTCCCATATTATCGCCGAATGCATATACTTTCCCGTTGGCAAATTCAAAAAGACCTACACTGGCATTCATATCCATGCCGGCTTCCTTTAAGCGTTCTGCCTGTTTTGCAGCTTCTGTTTCAAATTCAGTAATCCAGGCTTCTGCTTCTGGCTGCTTATTTAGCATTTCCCCAAAATAACGGATAGAGGACTTAATATCCCTATTGGTATTAAAGGGTATAAAAACAGTTGGTGCTATTTTCTCCATTTCAGCCAATCCTTCTTCTGAATCTGTAATAATGAGATCAGGTTCCAGAGCAAGAATTTCTTCGATATTCATGGGGTAACCAACATCTTTTATCTGAGCCACTTTTTCCTTATCAAGATAAGGGTTGCCAAGACTCCATTCTTCACTTCCTACAACAGGCACTCCTAATACCATAACTTCACCAAGATAAGTACGTACTACAACTCTCTGGGGAGCATCAGGGATTTCTATCTCTCCGTTTACTGCCTTAAATGTATGGGTTCCCTTTTTTTCAGCTTCAGAAACATTCTCTGCCTGTGATGGGCCAGGTGAAGGGATTTCCGTTTTCCCTCCGCAGCCTGTGAGAATAACAGCAATCAAACCCAGACCTATAAACATACCAGTTAACCGTTTCATTTTCAACACCACATACTACATCTTTTCGTAGTACAGCCGCATAAATAACTTAGCGGCATCCTTTCTTTAAATTAGCATAATAAAACCTTTAATTATATTTTACAATCAAATATATAAAATAGGGCGCCCCTACCATGGCAACCATTAACCCAATGGGTATGCCGTCAGGGGAAAATATTAATTTGGCACATACATCTGCAAGCAAGGTGATTCCGATCCCAATGGATGCGGCAACAGGCAGGTAGTATTTACTTAATCCTCCTGTAAGCCTGCGTGCAATATGAGGCGAAAGAAGTCCAAGAAAACTGATGGTTCCCCCTGCTGCCACCGCTATGGAAGCAAAGGCTACAGCCGTTAGCAAAAGGAAGAAACGGCTCTTTTCAGTCTTAACACCTAAGGTTGTTCCCCACTCATCACCCAGTCTCAGAATATCAAGTTCTTGCGTCTGCCGGCTTAAAAGGATGCACAGGATCAGTGTCCAGCCCCCAAGAAGGGCAATCAAGGGCCAGTCTGCTTTCCATATATCGCCGGATAACCACGCCATTGCCCTGTTAAAGTTGTATTCATTCATTTTTAACTGAAAAATCAGAATCAGGGCATTTATGACAGCATTTATGGCTACGCCTGTAAGCAGCAGCCGTATGGCGGATATTCCTTTATTCCAAGTCAGTCCATAGACGATCATAGCCGTCAGCAATCCTCCGGCGATGGCTATAACAGGAAGCATCCAATACTGGGCGGCTTTTACTATTTGTGAATCGCCGCCGGAAAAGAAAATATATAAGACAACAAAAAGTCCTGCCCCCGAATTAATCCCCATGACTCCGGAATCAACCAGATCATTTCTGGTAATGCCCTGTAAAAGAGCTCCGCTCAGTGCCATACCTATACCCACTATTAAAATCATTGCCAGCCTTGGCAGGCGGAAAGAAAACAGTACCAATTGATTTTTAGGCGTTCCAAACCCTGCTAATGTCCGGATCATATCTCCTGGAGAGATAGAGATGGCTCCCATGTTGAGGGAAATAACAACGGTAATAACGATCAGTAACATACCAATGGTCAATATCCGCCTGGACCTTTTTGCAGCAAGATATCTCACATCCTTTTGTTTTTGTTTCACGGTGCAGTCCCTCCTCCGTTCTTTTTCTGAGTTTTTGCCAGGTACAAAAAGAACGGTGCACCCACAAGAGCTGTAATGGCACCTACGGGAATTTCAAGAGGCGCACTGACAGAACGTGCCATTAAATCTGCTGCCCCCAGCAAAAATGCCGACATAACGGCAACAACCGGGAGTAAAAAAGAAAAGCGGCTGCCAAACAACAGTCTTGCAATATGAGGGATACACAGTCCGATAAATCCTACATTCCCGATTACGGAAACACTGATTCCCGTGCCGATCACCACCACTAAAAGTCCTGCTTTGCGTGCTCTGTCTACATTGGCCCCCAGCCCTGTGGAAAGCTCATCCCCTAAAACCATCAGGGTAAAATCTTTCCGGTAGTAAAGAATAATGAGAAGAATAACAGTTAAGCTGACCGCTAAAAACAGGATGTCTGTTGCATTAATACCTGCAAGGCTGCCTGCTATCCAAAAACTCAAGCTTCTTGAAGTTCTGCTTCTGATTCCTATTATCAGGGATAAGCTGCCAAAGAAATTAGAAACAGCCGTTCCTGCAAGCATTAATTTAAGAGGATCCGTTCTTCTTCCCATTTTATCGGATAAAAGGCTGACAAATAACATGGCCAGTCCTGCTCCTGCCATGGCAATTACGGAACGCTGTATGGAACCGATGTTCATGCTGATGGCATAGCAAATTGCAATCACCAGACTGGCTCCCCCTGATACCCCAAGAAGAGAAGGGTCTCCTAAGGGATTGTTACTGATGCTTTGCATAATAAGCCCACAAATACCAAGTATGCAGCCAGTCAATAATGCACCTATGATTCTTGGAAGGCGTACGGTATGTATAATCTGATGCGCCTGTTTTAAAGGATCATATGCGGTAACGCTTTCCCACAGGGTTTTAAAGGAATAATTATTTAAACCCAGCAGTAAACTGGCTGTTATCAGAAAGCATATAAGGATACCTAAAGCAAATATCAGCCCATACAGCCTCCTTTGTAAGTCTTTTGAACTATCTGTTTTTTTCATGTATTTATTTTTATACTGCATCTTTTTATGCCTTTTCAACTTGATCATAGGATAGGAATGCCGGCCGGTTGCTTCTTGGGTCAAGAATGATTTCTGCATCTATTTGAAATACATCCCTCAGCATTTCACTGGTAAATACATCCTTGACTTCTCCTCTGTACAAAATCTCCCCGCTTTTTAAACAAATCAAATCGTCTGCAAATCTTGCCGCCTGATTTAAATCATGAATAACCAGCACAATCGTCTTTTTAAACTCCTGATTTAATTTCTTTAAAAGCTTAAGTATTTCCAGTTGGTGAGTTAAATCCAAAAACGTGGTAGGCTCATCCAGTAATAACACTTTACTGTCCTGGGCCAGGGTCAATGCGATCCAGGCTCTTTGCCTCTGGCCTCCGGATAAAGCGTTAATATCCCTGTCACGAAATTCCCAGGTACCGGTTAATTTCATTGCCTCTTCCACTTTTATATAATCTTCTTTTGCCAGATTGTTTTTATATCCTTTCAGATAAGGATACCTGCCAAAACAGACCAGCTCAAAGACATTGATTCCAATGGGTGCTTGAGGACTTTGGGGTAATAATGATAAATGTCTGGCTATTTCTTTTGTATCATAAGCTGCCAAAGGTTCATCAAACAGTAAGACCTCCCCGGCTGAGGGTTTTAACAGCCTTGCAAAGCCTTTTAAAAGGGTGGACTTTCCGCTTCCGTTTGCACCGATCAATGCTGTAATTTTTCCTTCTCTAATCCCCGCATCAAGCTGATGTACCACTTCTTTCCCCTCATAACACAGGGAAAGCCCTTTTGCACTTAATTCCATGGATCGTCCTCCCAATCTTTCTATGCTCTGCTGGCTGCTGCACCCATTTTTTTATCATAGTTTCTTTACATGCTAATAAAAATAATCTATAATACAAGAGTTAGAGTAGACTAACCGACAGAACAGGGTTGATTATAGCGAATAAGATATGGGTTGTCAAGTGCAGCATCTAATTGGGATATATTTTCTCCTGCTAAGGGCTAAAATGAGTAAATACAGAGAAATACAAAGAATGCAGAGGATTTTACAATTATGATATATAAAAATATGGATGATTATCATGCCGGTTTTTTCAGGCATCTTCAATTTGAACAAAAAAACATGGGATTTTATTCCCTGTATTCTCATCCCCAAAACCCGGATTTGGGAAAGATTTATTACTTTGAGAAAGAGGGGTATTATAAGCTGTTTATCAGTAATTATACTCCTGACCGGACTTTCTCACTAAAGTTTTCCATTGAAGAACATTATTTTCAGATGAGCAATCTTTTAAAAGGAGAAGCTGAATATCAGCTTTTAGGACAGCCTTTATTCAGGTTATGCCCTAATTCATTTTTATTAACAGGAACCGGCAGAGAAGGCTCTCAGACCTGGAAAGCGGGACAGCATTATCATGCTGCGGAGATTGTAATAAGAGAGAAATACTTTAGGGAATACCTGGCTGAAGCTTATGCCCCTTACTGTGTCAGATTTGAGGATCTTCCTCCAAATCTTTTACAAAATTCACTTTCTCCCATACTGCTGCAGCTTCTCCAAAACCTTGAATATAATGCAAACCTTGGCACTCTTACTCCTATGCTTATAGAAAGTAAAGTTTTAGAAATCATATCAGAGCTAACCAAAACCTACTCTCATAAGATCATTCCAAAAACTGTCCCAGAGCCTTCCCAGCTAATAATCACCTTACCCTCCGGGAAAAATATATTGTTAAGTGAAGAGGATCAAAAAGCCCTTCACGAAGCACACAACATTCTCACTCTGGAAGTATGTACTCCGCCCACCATTAAAGAACTGGCCGGGCGGGTGTATTTAAATACACAGAAATTAAAGGCAGGATTTTCCCATCTGTATCATATGTCCATCCATCAATATGTGACCTCTCTTCGAATGTCCATTGCCTGTAATCTGCTAAGTGAATCCTCTCTCTCTGTTGCCAGTGTTTCAAAGCAGGTGGGATACCATAACTGCAGTAAGTTCATTACTATGTTCCAGCGTCACCATGGTATGACTCCGCTTAAGTACCGAAATTCCTTATCAGAGGTAATTTCAAATAATAAAGCGGATTAATCATAGCATATGACTGTTTCATCCCTGGAATGTCTTTCCCATCTGGCTCATAACCATTTCATAATAACGGCCTTGCCGGTTCATCAGGCTTTGGTGATTTCCTTTTTCCAGGATCTGTCCGTCACCAATCACCATAATGTGATCCGCATCACGGATTGTTGAAAGGCGATGAGCGATCAAAAAGCTTGTTCGGTTCTGCATGAGGCTGACCAAGGCCTTCTGTATTTCTTTCTCCGTCTTTGTATCAACACTGCTTGTTGCTTCATCAAGGATCAAAATCGGGCTGTCACAAAGAACTGCTCTTGCAATGGATATGAGCTGTCTCTGCCCCTGGCTTAAATTATCGGTGGCTGCAGATACATGTGTCCCATAACCTTTGGGAAGTTTGTTTATAAAGTCATGGGCATGGGCAATTTTTGCCGCTTTGATCACTTCTTCCTCTGTGGCATCATTCTTAGAGTAACGGATATTGTCCATAATCGTTCCACTGAACAGGCTGGTATCCTGAAGCACAACGGAGAAGCATCTTCTTAAACTGTTCCGTTTAATATGGGTGACCGGTACCCTGTCAATCATAATTTCACCGCTGTCCCCATCATAAAACCGGGTCAGCAGATTGACAATCGTCGTTTTACCAGCACCGGTTTCTCCCACTAATGCAATTACCTCACCTGGATTTACATGAAAACTTACGTTTTTAAGAATCGGTTTTGTCTTATCATAAGAAAAGCATACATTATGAAAGGAAACCTCTCCCATGGGGTGTTGGATTTCTATTGCGTCTATAGGATCTTCGGTTTCTTCCTCATAATCCAATATTTCGAAAACCCGCTCGGCTCCGGCCAGTGCAGATTGTATGGTATTAAACATTCCTGCCACCGAATTCAACGGTTGGGCAAATTGCTTTGAATAACTTAAAAAGCTCACAACTGTACCAACCTTCAGGCCATAGCTTACGGATAAGATACCGCCTAAGATCGCAACAACAGCAAATACAAAATTATTAATGACATTCATCAGCGGCATCATATAACCAGACCAGACCTGAGCTTTATTACTGCTTTCACATAAACGTTCGTTGATTTCTTTAAACTGCCAAATGGCATCCTCTTGTCTGCCAAAGGCTTTCACCATTTTCAAACCAAGAATATTCTCTTCAATGACGCCGTTCAGTGCTCCAAGACTTCTCTGCTGTTCCAAAAAGTAAGCGCGGCTTTTGGAGGCAATCGTTTTTGTTAATAAGGAAACCAGCGGCACGCACAGTAAAACCGTAAAGGTAAGGGGCAGATTCAGACCAATCATAACTGCCAGAGAACCTACAAGCGTTAAAATGCTGGAGATGAGCTGTGTTGTTGTCTGTGCTATGGTGGAACTGATATTATCCACGTCATTTGTAATTCTGCTCATTGTATCTCCATGGGACCGTGTATCATAAAATCCAAGGGGAAGTTTCTGCATTTTCTCAAAAAATTCAGTACGAAGGGTAAAAACCAGCTTCTGGGAGATTCGCAGCATCATTACACCGTTTATTAAATTAAGCAGCCAATTGACCAGATATAAACTTAATATGATGAGCAGAAGTGAAACCAGCCTGCCGGAGTCCACACTCCTGTTCCGGATATCAAAGGTATTAAATGTCTTACCCACATAATATGGAATCGCGACTGATATAAAGGAAGAAATGACTGTCAGAAAGATTGCCGCGAATATGGTCTTAGCCCACCGCATATAGATTTTAACAATCCGAATCAACGTTCCTTTTGCATTTTGCGGTTTTGCAGCCGGGGCAAAACGATTCCTTCCAGCTCCCAGACGGCGGCCCATGGCCGGTACTTTTGGCTGCTGCTGACTGAATTTTTCTGCCATACCTTATGCCTCCCTGCCGCTTTCAATCTGTGTATGATAAATATCCTGGTAAACTTCACAGGACTTCATCAATTCTTCGTGTGTACCGAATCCCACTTTCCCGCCATTCTCCATAACCAGAATTTTATCCGCGGACATAGCCGTTCCGCAGCGCTGTGTGATCATAATGATTGTCTGATCAAATTCTTTGCTCTTAAGATTTTCCCGTACCTTTGCCTCGGTAACGGCATCTAATGCACTGGTTGCGTCATCTAAAATCAGTACAGGGGCTTTTCTCAGTATCCCCCGGGCGATTGAAAGGCGCTGCTTCTGTCCTCCGGACAAATTAACGCCGCCGCTTCCAAGAAGACTATCATAACCATCAGGCATCTCCATGACAAAGTCTGCCTGTGCTTTTTCAATTGCCTGCCCCAGCTCATCAATGGTGGCGAGTTTATCTCCCCATTTAAGATTTTCTCCTACTGATCCTGAAAACAGCATTGGTTTCTGGGGAACTATTGCTACATTGCTTCGGACCTCATCTGCGCCCAGCATTTTTATATCATAATCATCCAGAATTATTTTCCCCCTATCCACATCATAAAAACGAAGCAGCAGCCAGGTAATGGTTGATTTACCGCTTCCGGTGGGGCCGATAATTGCAAGGCTTTCTCCGCTGTTTACGGAGAAAGAAAGCTCTTTGATTGCCGGAACTCCACTGCCCCCCGGATAAGCAAAGGTGACATCTTCAAAGGTGATCTTCCCGCTCAGTCTTCTACCTTTATTACTTCCTGAATAATCTTCTTCACAGTCAAATACTTCACCGATCCGGGCTGTAGAAGCTTTGGTGCGTACGAACATAGTAAATACATTCGTTATCATAATCAGAGAAGTGAGTATCTGTGCCATATAGATTGTAAACGCCGTAATATCTCCCGTATTAGCCAGGTTCATGGCAAATAGTCTGCTTCCAATATAAATCACAACACCTGTTCCGGCTCCAACAGCCAGTGTTAAAAAAGGTGAGATAACTGTAATGACCATTTGAGACGATATTCCCTTCTGCATTAAATTCAAGTTAGCCTCTTCAAATTTATCTGTTTCCTTTTCAAAAGTACCAAATGCCTTGACAAGCCGGACACTGATTAAATATTCCTGTACCTTTGAATTAACCTGGTCCATGGCCTTTTGCAACTGATAAAATTTTGAATAGCTGATTTTCATACTAATATAAATTAATATGGTAACGGCAGCCACTACTCCATAGATAATGAGACTGAGCCGGATGTTGAGCAGGCTTGCCAGTACAATACTGCCGATACAGACAATAGGAGCCTTAAGGAAAATACGCATCACTCCATTTACGAATTGTATAATTTGAGAAGTATCATTTGTCATTCTGGTTATAAGTGAACCGCTTTCCACTTTATCTCCGCTTACTTCCGAAAAAGACATAATTTTCTCAAATAAGTCTGCCCGTAAATCTGCACCCATTCTTTGAGAAACCTGGCTTGACAGAATGTTTCGTGAAACGGCAAAACAAGCGCCTATCAAAGTTACAATGAGCATCAGCATCCCCCAGTAATAAACCTTTGGCAAAGAGCCTTTTTCAATTCCGCTGTTTACGATATGTGACATCAGCGTAGGCCCTAGCAAATCGCAGACTGCTTCCAGTGTCACGCACAAAACCGCTATGAAAAACGGTGCTTTGTATTTTCTGAAATATTTACCATAAAGCTTCATTATTTATACCTGCTTCCGTTATGATCTTATTCCTGAAATCATGGCCAAACGTGATAAAACCTGTATTGAAATCTGTGACCTTATCTGCATAGCAGCCTTTGTGTTACAATATCAGAATATATCTCCATGCCACTGGTTTTACTAATATGGATTACATCTGAAAGCGCTTTGCTTTTGGGGAAGAAAGAGGTCAGCATATTCTCCTCTGTAAGAATGCGGTCAGGGTTAAATATAACATCTTTATGCCCATCAAAAATGGCCACATAAAAAATCCCTGCCTCAACTATATCTTGAAAAAAATGACTTCCATAGGATAGCTCCGGCATAAATCCTGCCTTTTTCGATGAATACTCACAAATGACCGTTATGTTGCTCAATTCAGTATAATGCACTGGTATCCCTAACGACGGTGTTGTACTTCCCCATCTGCCCGGACCTGCCAACATGACATTTTTCCCTTTCATTTCTTTGTTTATCAAGCCAATCTGTCTTGCTACGGCATATTTCCCCTGCTCGTTCAGCTCCAGGTATGTATTCCCCTGAATAAATACAACAAAATCAATCCACAGCCGTACACTTCCCCCCATAAAGTTTCCTTTTCCAGAGAAAAAGCAATCCTTACTATCCGTCAATTCCGGAATTTTCACTGTATTACCTAAGCCTTTGGTTTGCAGTGGGCGACATTGCAGGAGATTGATTTTGAAAAGATTGTCTTTGTTTAAATTAGCTGTAAATTCAATATCAACAGGATAATCATATGCTTTGGACAATAATGCCAGCATTTCTCTCATTACAGAGGTAATTTCCGTATCAGTGAACAATTTTTTGAAATCCAAAATATAAGGAGTCTTCCTGTCCGTATATCCCAGCTCACGTATACGAGCCTCTGTTATATAGTCAGGACTCATAAACAACTTCTTATCTGTTTTTAAATCCAGCAATAGGATTTCATCCAAGTCTCTGCTTACTAAAGTATTATCCGAAAAGGAAAGAATATCTAACCGATGCTGGGAGAATTTATTCTGATCTTCATAATCCATTGGGGGAATTCGCAAAGGATTATCCAAACATACCACTTTCGCATAATCACCATCCGTCCGGTTAACTGCCCTTGTACCAAGTCCGAATACCAGACGAAGCATCCCCGAATTCATATCAATACTCTCATCCCAAACATAAAGATTAGAGGAATTTCCCACACCGGCAATGTGTGGAAAAAAGTATTCTCCATACTGATCGCCTGAAACGCGCTGGACCAATATTGCCATTTGTTCGTCCAGTTCAAAGAGTCCCCTGTTCAGTCTGTAATCAAGTGCCTCTTCATTCATTGTACTTGCGTAAACAGTACGAATGGCCTGTTCAAAAGCTTCATACCGATCCTCAGGAGTCCCTTGATTCACACAGAAAATACTTTCATATTTCCCTGCAAATGCATTCCCAAAATTATCTTCAAGCAAGGAGCTGGAACGTATAATAATCGGAGACTGACCGAAATATTCCAGTATTTGAACAAACTGTTCTTGAATGTCCTTAGGAAACTCTCCGTGTAAAAGCTTATCTTTGAGTTCAGGTGCATACTTATAATATCCCTCCCTCGTCTTTTGCTTTGCACGAAGTCTCCACCAACCGTTTTGTACAATATAGGTGTAAAAAACATCCGCCCCAATATAGAAGGAATCGTGGGGTTCCAATAATGGTGTAAAACGGTCTTTTCCTTCAATCTCCAGAATTTTTCTGGCCAAAAGCATACCAACACTCTTTCCTCCAATAAAGCCGGTGCCGATTTCTCTGGATGCAATCATCAGAATATCTTTTAAAGTCAAATATCGGTCACACAACTCAAACATTCTGGAATCACTGCCTATCAGCATATACATTAATCGCTTCTTTGCTGCTTCCTGCTGCTTAAGTGAAAAGTTCAGCACTTTTTTTGCTCTGTTAAAAATAACATTCCAATAATCAAGCCGATTTTCACCCCGTTGAATGTTGGTAAACAGTTCAGAGGCGTCAGAACTGGCCGTAATGCAGACAGCCTCCTGGCCTTGAATCAAATGGGGGAAAAACATGGTAGGCGAATAACGCTGCCATACCTTAAGCGGATGAATATATGTTTTATTATTTACCTGATATATATCAAGTAAAAGCTGAGTCGTTTCACGGATACCTGCAATTGTGCTATAGGTATGAAAGTTTCGTATGATAGCAAAATATGCTACCGTATCCAACTCATACAGATATGGACAGGTGGCCTTAAAAAAATTACCAATCATCAAATCCGAATGCCAGTATTTTAACAGATCAGTCAGACAATCAAAGACATACAAGACCCTTTTGCCCTCTTTTTTAATCAGGTTGTATATTTCTGTAGTAAAACTTTCAAACCCTTTACTGGCATCGATAGAATAAACCTTAATATCCTGGCTGTCATCCAGTATCTGTTCATGGCTGGCAAAGCGGATGTAAACCAGCCTCATATGATCCATCTTAGCCTTTACAACAAAAAGGTCAACCATTTTCTTATAATCCGAAACCGAATCCGCCTGCCAAACCACATTATCTCCAAGCCGAAGGTTATCAATTACCTGATCAAAACCTTTTAACCCAGTGCTTACTTTGTCGTGTAAATTCATAGCACACCCTACCCCCTTCCGACTCCACAGTCAATTTGACCTTTCGGCAAAGGTCAATTGTTAAAGCTGTTAACTAATTTATCAAAATCAGACTTAAAAAGCTTTCCTGAATAATGGGGTGTTTTTCAAATCCACTTTCTGGGAATTCTCTTTCTGTCAGATAGTTCTTATTAATGGAAACATCACTCTTAACCAGCTTACCGTGAGGAGCCTTCCTCCAATTGCCTGCTTCCCCGCCTTTTCCAAGGCTGCCTTATGCTCTTTACAAACACCTCAGCCGCGTATCCTTAAGATACGCGGCCGGGCTGCTTAATACCGATCTGTACGCTGTACGCTGATCCACTGCTCAGTTGTGAATTTGTCTACTACCCAATGCCCGTTAAAACGTCCTACGCCAGAGTTTTTCTCTCCTCCGAACATTACGTGAGGCTCATGGGTAATTGATTGATCGTTCACATGGATCATACCGGATTCCAAGCGACGGGCCAGCTCCATCCCCTTGTAAAGGTCCTTTGTAAAGATGCTGCTGCTCAGGCCGTATTCCGTATCATTTGCGATTCGGATGGCTTCCTCCTCATCTTTAACTGGTATAACAGAACATACCGGTGCAAACACTTCATACCCATTGCCCCTTTCTTTAATTAATAGTTAGGGGAAGTATACATTTATTGCCAGTATAAAGTCAATCTTAGTTTACTTTTTAACGAAATAAGCTGGCAAGAAAGAAGAAACGGCATGCCGGAACATCTGTGGTGTATCTTTTTTCCGCCATAAAAATACCTCCAGGCTGAGTAAGTCTACCTTACATCAGCTTGGAGGTTACACAATCTTCGGGATGCTCCCGTTAACTTTTTGCAACAGAATTTTACTCTCAACCGTTTTTAATATTTTGTAATACATTTTTAAGATGGCTTACCACAGATGCTTTTGCCTTTTCTTTATCTCTTTCCTTAAGGGCTTGAATAATTTCACAATGTTCTTTATATATTTCCTGTCTGCGGTTTGCATTCTTAGTTGTATGGGTAGCAACCTCATCAATGATATCATAATAGGAATCAATAAAATTCATAAATATCGCATTATGGGAAAGCTCTGCAAGACGGTAGTGAAAATAGTGATCGATGGAACGCGCTCCTTTTTTCTTGTCTGTTTCTGAAATCAAATCATATAATTCTGCAATTTCTTCATCCGATGCAGTTTCAATGATTTTCTCCACGGTTCTTTGTTCTAAGCAAATTCGCATTTCAATTAAATCGCTATAAGTACCTTCTTTTAGTGTAATTCCCACAGAAATACTCATAATTTCTAAAATATTCGGATTAACAAATGTACCTTCTTTCGGCTTTCTGCAGATATAATTTCTTGCTTGCAATATCGTTAGGGCTTCTCTTAGAATTCCTCTGCTTACGCAGAATTCATCAGCCAAATCAAGTTCATTTGGTAATTTATCTCCAGGCTTTAAAGTTCCGTCTTTTATCTGTTCCATTATAACCCGTACAACTTTATCTGATAATCTTTCATTCTCAATTGGAGCAAAACCCATATTGATCCCTCGCTTCATCTCTAACTTTACATTTAAAAGGTCTGACATTTTAATTATACCTGAATTAATAGATAAGTCAACGAATTGCATTGACTTCTGGTAGTATATCCTAAATCTCCATAATTTCAAAATCACCGAATAAAGTTCTTCCCATGCCAATGGAACCACAGCCAAACATGCCGTACCGGAAGCTGTCATCCTTCATTTCCAATAATTTCTCATCATCTATGGACAAGGCAATCCAATCACCGACTGCTTCCAGAGTGAGTTTATAAGCGGTCCCATGCTTCCAGGCAAAATCAGTTTCTATTATTTTCTTAAAACCAAAATTATTTTTATAAATTGCTGCTTTGCCCTCTTCTGAGAATCCGGCAAAATATCCACGCATTACACCTTGAGCACGGATTTGTAACAGGTGGTTTTCCCCATTGATGGGAGTAACCGGCACTGTCATCCTAACATCCTTTGAAAAATAATTACCTGCATAAGCAAAGGATGGTTCGCACCTCATTAGAGACAGCGCATTTCCGTCTTTCTCCCAGGCTCCATGATTGACAGAAAATGGGGTAATTGTGCCAAATTCCTTTCCCTGCTTTGGGATTTTAACAGTATACTTGCTTTTACCTGTAATAGAAAATTCATCTAAGTATAAAAATCCTAAGGTTTTAGCTTTTGCAATGGAATAACCTTCTATTACAATACCTACTTCATCAATTAAATCCCCGTCCACCTCCGGTATCGCAAAGGTCACATCAATCCATTCCCCCTGCACTAATTTAATATATCCCTGTAAATGCTCTTTCTTATCGCTCATGGAACGGACATAAGGCGCTATCCCAAGTGTCTCCCAGCCGTTCCATTGATCCAGATAAAGCTTCATGGATACTGTCTGGCCCGGATATGCCGTAGGTGTAAATACCGGCATATAACGCTCATCAGAAAATTCATCCCGGCGGTAAAAAGGTTTATAGTACAGTTTACATTGATTTCCCCGTGTCATCCGATCGACTAATATCTTTAGGGAGCCGTTTCCTTCATATGCTATATCGGTGGAATGGCTTGCAGTACAGTAAAATGAATTTGATAACCGCATATTATGGGTGGATCCCGGCAGTTCAAAATCAAAATGCACTTCTCCTTCTTTTATACTGTTAAGAAGGGAAGCCGGGGCTTCTTCCTCAGCCAGTCTGTAACCCAGCAGAGCAACCTCTTTCGCATAAGTAGGTACATCCAGAATGTTCAAATAACCGGAAATCCCGGATAGAATAATACCATCATTCACTGGTTTCCGATAGCGTTCCGGCAGTCCTTGGGTCCCGCACATAACCCCCACCACGGTTCCCACATTGCCTGCATTACAGTCTGTATCCCAGCCGCACATGGTGGCAATTTCAACTGTCTTTGCAAAATCTCCATTCCCATATACCATGGATAATGCACATACACCTGCGTTAGGTATAATATGGCAGACACCGCCGTATTTATCATACCCCCAATCACGTACCAGCATGTTATAACAATCCCGCCAATTATCATTTTCTTTGTGAAAATCAAGTACTGCGTTTATAACTTTTGCGTATAAGCTATTGTCAGGAATTTGTAACAGCCCTACTCGAATAATTTCATGGATATCCTGGCATTGGAAGGCATGGGCAATGCATGCACAGAAGAAACGGGCACCATAAATTCCTTCTCCGTCATGGGATACACTGGCAGCACTCTGCCCGAATTCGGCTGCTTTAGCCGGCTGGCAGGGATTTACCAGTCCCCAGGTATCAATAAATATCTGACCTCCGATCTGTTCTGCAAGTAATTGACCATTTTGGTTCATGGACCCGGATTGGGGTGCAGAAATACCATGCTTTAAATTTAAGTAAGCAGTATGCTCCGTACTGATGCCATAACCGCCCCACCAGAACATGCCAACCCCCTCACGGGCATAATTCAGCCATGCCCTGGCAACATCCTGGGGTTTTAAATCACCGTTTTTTGCATCATCATATAAAGCCCGGAGAAAATAAACCGGCCCATTCACATCGTCATCTGCGGCAAAATTTTTATAGTCTTTTACATAATCCGTAATTTCACCGTATGTATTTAAAATGCGTTCATAAGTCCATATGGTTGGCTCTACAGGAGCCCCTAAGCGAATACCAATATTCATTCCCAAAAATCCGGAATATACTTTTTCCAAATATTTATCAGGTATCATATCCTCATTCTCCTTTGATCACTATGACCTGTCTATCAATCAGACAGACAGGCCATAGTATATTATTTAATTAAGGCTGCTAAATTAGCTGCACGGTCAAAGATATCAATTCCTTTTGTAAAGCTTAAACAGGTTCCTGATGGATATCTGGTTTTTTGTAACCACTTCTCCGGTATACCTTTTGCACCGTATTTTGCTCCAAGAACAGCTCCGGCTACCGCTCCAATGGTATCTGCATCCCGTCCAAAATTGCCGGCGAGAATCAAACCTGACTTGAAACTGCTATGTTCTAACTTCAAGCATCCAAATACTTCCGGTAATGCCTCTGCCACCGTAGAACGGTGGGTAGAGAATAATTCATAATGCAATGGCATCCAGGCATCTGCAATATCACCTTTTGCATCATCTACGATCTGAAAGGCACGTAATAATGTTTCCTTAAACCAGGACCCTTTTGGTGCTGTTTTTAAAACAGCATCTAATATTTCGTCCATGGTCGCATCAACCATTGCTAAGGATACTGCAACGGCAACAGCCTGGGCTCCCCAGACACCATCCATATAATGGCTTACGCTGGCATCAATTTCCGCCAGTCTGGCTGCTCTTTCAGGGTCACCTGCGCATAGAATACCAATTGGGCCGCTTCTCATGGCAGCTCCATCGCTTAAATAGTAAGCGTTGAATCTTCCTGATTCCGGCGGACGCATGCCTCTCCGCAGATTATTGCATGCTTCTACTTCGCTGACACCGCCGCGTTTCAGTTCATCTTCTGTTGCCACATGTCTTAACCACATAGTCACTACATCTTCTGAAGTAAAATCACCACCGGCTTCAATCATAATTTCAGCCGTCATAAGGGCAAATTCCGTATCGTCTGTACTCCAGGAAGAACTCTTGTTAAAATCCGTAGTTATTCCATAATCTCTTTGGTTTTCCGGGCCTCTTGCAGCATCACCGAAGGAGTCACCGATGGCTAACCCACACAGTGAACCGATTGCTTTATCCAGTGCAACTTCTTTATTTTGTATCAGGTATTCTCTTGTTAACATCATACGTTCCTTTCTTCCCTTGGTTATTTCAGTATTGTGTTCGCGTATTCTGTAATTTCCGCTCCGCCTAATGCATTCCAATCTGCAACAAATTGATCGAATTCATCAATGGAACGGTTGCCGCTTATTACATCCGCTGCAAATTCTATGTAAAGCGCCTGACTTGCATCCCAGTTTGTGGCATATTCATCCGGTATAACAAATGCATTGTCAAAAGAAGAATAAGTGTTGACCATGTCTAAAGATTTAAGGGCTGCTTCGCTAAAATATGGAGTCTTACTTGATATAGGCGCATCGAAATTTGCAATTGATTCATGGAAACGAGGCCACCATTCCGATATTTTAGCTGTTAATACAATTTCATTATTCTCTATATTGTATTCTTCACCTTCATAGCCCAACTTATCAAGAAGCTGACCCTCCTGACCGGCCATATACTCTAAGACTGCAAAAGCAGCTTCCTTATTTTCAGAATATTTGCTGATTGCCCAGCCGCGGGATTCCTTACTGACATCACCTGGAGTATATCCTTGTGCTGCGCCTTTTGCCGGCGGAAGAATAACTAATTTTGCATTTTCACCATTTTGTGTAACCATCTTATTATTGTAAACATTAACCACACTGCCCTGGGTTCCGCTTACAACTCCAACTTCACCGTTATAAAAAGCACTTTCTTTTGTATCCCATTTTTTTGTTAGCCATTCATTATCCAGTAAGCCCTCTTTATAAAGCTCTGCATAAAATGATAATTTTTCTTTTTCTGCATCAGTAACTTTGCTGTAAACATATTTATCACCTTGTTTTATCCAGGTTGCCTCACCCCCGAAAGCCAGATTAAATACGGTATCCAGCTCGGCAATATCTCCGGGAACGGTAAATGCCGCTTTTAGATTGTTGTTCTCTTTTAATTCCTTAAAGAATGCTTTATAATTATCTGTAGTCGGATTATCCAAAAGTGTTTTACCTGATTTTGCTGCATCAAACCAGTCTTGCCTCACAACCGGAACCTTTATCCTATCCGGTGACAACCATAAAAGATATGGATAGTTCCCTAATCTTTCCTTATTATATGGCTGCATTAATGCTTTAATATTCGTTGAATCATTGACATATTGGGTCAAGTCTTCCAAAATTCCTTGTGTAATGGCAAATTGATAATCACCGCCCTGGAAATACATCAGATCCGGAATTTCACCGCTTTGAAGCAACAGGCTCATACTTTCTGAATAGGTTCCTTCAGAAATCGGCGCCAGTTCAATATGTACTTCCCGGCCAAGCTCTTTTGATACACCGCTGCTTACTGCCTCCAGGAATTTTACGGAAACCTCATCATCTGCTGACATATCCTTTATTACTGCCTTAATTGTTACAGATGATGAATCATTGGTACTTTCCTGATTACTATCCTGAGTGCTTTGTACATTGGTACCGGAATCAATCTTTTTCCCGCAGCCTGCCAGGGACAGTACTGCCATTCCCATAACGAATAAATATGAAATTGTTTTTTTCATTTTACATTCCCTCCATAAAATTAATATAATTCTTTGCTGTGCCTTCTCACCAAACCATCTTTAATCTACTCTTTCACACCCCCTGACAAAACACCACTGGTATAATATTTAAGAATAATTGGATATAGTAATAAAATTGGAACAACAGCCACTACAATGGTTGCAGCTTTTAAGGAAGCGTTATCCAGTTGTGCAATATTATTATTAGCTAAAATATTGGATACACCCACAATTACCTGTGAATCTGAATTAACAACAAATTGTCTTAAAAGCACCTGTAAAACAGTGTGATTTTTGCTGGTTAAAAAGATACTGGATTTGAAAAATTCATTCCAGCGGAACACTGCATAAAACATTCCTACCGTAATTAACGGGATTTTGCATAAAGGAATCATGATCTTAAATAAAATGTTATAATGTCCGGCTCCATCTATTCTTGCAGCATCTTGAATGGAAGCCGGAACCTCTTCCATAAATCTCATTAATATGATCAGGTAATAGACATTTACACTTCTGTAAATAACCATGGAAAACAGGTTATCCAATAAATGAATATTTTTCATCAAAAAATATTCCTGTACAATACCCGGTTCAAATATCATCATAATAATAAAGAAATACATAAAGACCTTTTTGCCAACCAGTCCCGGCCTTGTTAATACATAAGCAGCACTGGAAGTCAATATAATATTTAAAAACACACCGGCAGCCGTAATAAATAATGAGTTCAGTATACTTCTGATTACAATAGGCTGTCCTAAAATAACCTGATAATTCACCGTAGAAAATCCTTTGGGCAGTATATCATATCCTTTCAGGCCATGAACTAAATCCGGTTGTGAAAGAGATCTTGCCAGGATATTCAATAATGGAACTAACATACATAAAGCTAAAAGCACCATAAGAAAGCCGCATAGAAGTTTGCCAATTGATATTTTCTTTCTTCTTTTCATACTTATCCTCCTACCATGCACCCTTACCAGTCAGCTTTTTGGAAAACATATGGGTAGAAACAATTAAGAGTGTACCTATTACACCTTTAAATAAATTCGCTGCTGTTGCTAAGGAATATTGGGAATTTTGCAGACCAATCCGGTAAACATAGGTGTCTATGATATCAATCTTAGAATTGACCGCAGCATTGGTAAAGTTCAGCACCTGGTCCAGACCTGCATTCATAAAGAAACCGATATTCAGAATTAAAACGGTAACCATTGTTACAGCCAAAGCCGGCAGAACAATACTTCCAATAAGCTGAAAGCGGTTAGCCCCATCTATTTTTGCAGCTTCATAAAGGGTTGGGTCTATCCCCATAATTGCCGTTAGATATACAATGGAATCCCACCCAATAGATCTCCAGGATTCTGATGCCAGCAGAACCCATCTTATTGAACTTTTACTTGTTAACAAATTCACTTTTTCAAAACCCAAATTGGTCAAAACGCTGTTTAAAATCCCGGTAGAAGGGGATAAAAATTCAAACCATATTCCCGCAATCACAACCCAGGAAAGGAAATGGGGAAGATAAGAAATCACCTGTATCCCCTTTCGAAAAGGACCTGCCTTGAATTCATTTAACATAATTGCAAAAATAATAGGCAGCGGAAAAAACAGGAATATCTTCATTGCACTGATGATCAAAGTGTTTTCCAGTATCTGTAAAAATACCGGAGTCGAAAATAATTTTTTAAAATATGTAAATCCCACAAATACATTGTCACCTTTAATCCGGTAATCATAAAAGGCCAATTTCATACCAATGATCGGAATCACATGGAATACAAAGAAATATATGAAAGTGGGCAGTAAGGTAAGATATAAAACCCTATCCCGCCAGATGCGTTTTAACTTTGATTGTGCCCCCCCAACGTTTCGTTTTGCCATCACCTGTACACTCCTTTTCTAAATGCTGACTATTAATTCACCTAAAGGTGCATGCTGCTGTGCCCCATAAACATCGGTATCATAACAAGTTCCTGATGATATTTTTCTCGCAAAAGTTATTTTAAACCCCAATGCCTTGTCATAAAATACAATTTGTGTAATTTTATCCTCCGTCAACTGGTATAGATTGGAAATAATGGTTTTATTAATAATATCACTGTTTTTTATTTTTTGATATATTACCGGATCATCAAAAAGCACATCCAGGGTAATTTCAAAAGGTCCGCTGTTCTTTGAACGTATTACTTTCGCACAATCATACAAGCTGCATTCTGCCATTTTTGTCTTCTCCTTTCCATTACATATCAGGGTATTCAATGGGGAACATCTGACAACTATCTTCTACCTCCATTAAATGGTAAACAGAAAATTCATATACTGCACCAAATGGAATATCACTTGGCGCAAATGGGAAAGCCAGATTTCCGGCAGTTGATTTTCTTCCGATGTAACCATAGTGAAGTAAACTGGATCGGAGGGAACCGCATACTGCATCAGCAAGTTCCTGGGACTTTGCAATTACCTCAAACACAATTCCGACTTCATGGGGTAATTCCTTTGAAGGTTCCAACTCTCCCATTACACCATTTATTCCATAATTAATAAAGTGAATCGTATAATCTTCCTCCGGTATATCCGAATAATAAGTTCTAACCTGCTCTTCTGCAAGTCTCTCGATTTCCTCTAACTGGGATATCATAAGAGAATCTCTTACACCCGCTACCACAAAGGTTCTGTAGGCAACTTTCATGGCTCCCTCTAATTTAATGCAGTAAGGATTTGATTTTTCAATTCTGCTTCCGGTTACAAATACGCTCTTTTCATCAACCTGTTTAAATTCACAATCTTTTAAATTTAAGGTTATTCCAGGACCGTGAAGGATATAGGGATGATCTTTTTCATAAAATGTATGTGCTGCCACGGAAAGAGGAGTACAAATTCTTTCATCGGATAAGGGTGTGATCATAAATCCTTCCTCTGTTATTGTTCCAAGCATGCAATCTTTCGTAGTTCCCGGTACGGCACAAAGGGCTGCACACTCAAGAATCTTACCGGCATGATATCCATAGCTCAGAGGAAATCCGTGATACACGGCTACTGCCGCAAAGGGAGATGGATCATAAGCTCTTCCGCAGATTATTATATCAGCTTTGGATTCCAATGCTGTTACAATCGGTTCATGCCCCATCTGGGCCACAATGCCATTGGTTAATTCCAACCGTTCTTCCGTCAATTCTTTTACAGAAAGACCCAAGGGCTGAACTTTGCCATGATGTAATTTTTCTTTTACCACTTCCTTAGGAATATCCGCCCATATGATTGCTACTTTTTGTGATTGCAATGCCTGTTCCTTGAGAATTTCTTTTATAATATTCCAGGTCCATTCAACATGAACTCTTCCCCCGCTTCCTCCGGCTGACCCGATTATTACCGGAATCTTAGCTTTTGCACCTTCCGTAATCATGATTTCCAAGTCTTTTTTACAGGCTTTTTCACTTACAATTGCCACTCCGGCACCTAATTTATGAGGTCCTGCATCGGTACTTCCCGCATCAACAACAATCGCATCCGGTTTATAAGACATTCCTTTTAGAAAAGAGGACTTGGGATATCCGTAACCCAGTATTCCACAGGGCGCTAGTATTTTTATTTCTTTCTTCATATGACCTCCAGAATTCAATGCACTATTAAGAACTTATAGGTTTATTCATCTAATTGTTTAACAATTAAATTATAGCACAATTACCGATCAAGTCAATAATATTTTCAATCATTCAACATGTTTTAACTTTAAAATATAAGAATCCCGAAATTTATATAATGATATTAAATCCCATGATAATATGAAGACTCACAAATAAAACATACGAAGCATTTATCCCCATCTCTATGATCTTGTCTTTATTTATAATTTCTCCAATATACAATAATTCTTGAAATCATTCTATGGCTTTTATAAATATGCGTTTTTTCCTATGGGGTTACCCTGACAGTTGAAAAGCATAACTTCCACGTTCATGGAATATATGATATAATTAAGCCTTAAATCAGAATAACACCATCACTGAACCTAATCATATATTTTCTTCGCTTTTACAAATCTCATGAAAGCCATATCACCCTAAGGAGGCCTTTTGAATGTCGCAGATAACAAAGCGAGCTTTGGAAACCTCGCTCAAAAATCTTTTATTACAGAAACCACTTAACAAGATTACCATATCAGACATTGCAAATGATTGCGGAATCAATCGAATGACCTTTTATTATCATTTCAATATGGCTAAAAGAAGAATGGACAGGTCTTCCAAAAGACAGGCTCTATTATCCCGCTGCCTCACTCTTTTAACAAATATGGAATTTCTATTTTTCAGAATTGTATTATAGCTTTTCTTTATAATATGCCAAATAAAAAACACGTCCAATTTTGTACTGTAACCCAAACATTGAACGTGTTTTTAAGATGAGACCGTTGCAAAGTAACTTATCTTATACCGCAACTCTGGAAATTGCTGTTTTTCTTTTGTACTCCTTCCAATTAAAATACTTAATTTTATACAAGGGCTCCGCCGCCATCTACGATGATGAACTGACCCTGAACATAACTGGAACTGTCGCTGGAAAGATAGAGAACCGTACCATTTAATTCCCCTTTTCTTCCAGGGCGTCCTGCTGGATTCAATGTATTATACTGGTTCAGAAATTTTTCTGACTTAAATAAGGTTTCACTCGTCATTTCACTTTCAAAAAGAGCCGGTCCAATGGCATTCACTGTAATACCATATTGGGCATAGGAAGCTGCCATACCTCTTGTCAAGCCAACCACTGCCGCTTTAGAGGAATTATAGGAATGTCTGATAAAAGCATCAAATTTATCTGCAACTACTGCATTTACGGATGCGATATTAATAATTTTACCATAGCCTCTTTCCTTCATCTGCGGAAGTACATATTTGCTTGCTAAAAAGATTCCCTTCACATTCGTATCAAAGGATTTATCCCAATCCTCCACGGACATGCTGTCTACACCGCCACGAACAGCAATTCCTGCATTATTTAACAAAATATCAATGTGGCCGAAGGTATCAAGCACGGTCTGCATTGCTGTCTTTACACTTTCCTCATTAGTGATATCACAGCTAACCGCAACTACCTTTCTGCCTGTTTTCTCAATTTCTGCTTTTACCTCATTTAGCTTTTCGATACGCCTTGCCAGTAATGCAACATCAGCTCCGGCTTTTGCATAGGCAAGTGCCGCATCTGCTCCAAGCCCTGAACTTGCTCCTGTTACTATAGCTACTTTTCCAGTTAAATCAAAAAAATTCTCCATTTCAATACATCCTTTCTTTTTTAAGAGACTACAAATAATATTCCCAACTATTGAATTAAATACGGCCTGTTTCCATAAATGCCGTACGGTCATAACGTCCGGTTAACAAATATGGAATTACATCATTGGCTTCTAATTTTTCTACTAAATTAAGTTTATGTACTAACAAACTGTTTTTTGAATAAGCACCGCCTATTATGGTGTTAACCGGCAGCTCTGCCCATGGGTCATCAATACTTGATTTTAAATTAAGCGATACAATTCCCGGCTCCCATGATTGATAATTATATTCGCATTGATTCATAAGCAATGCTCCGCTTCGGAAATGAGATACTCCGTTTTCATCGGGTATACGGTCAAAATGGAAATAGAAACCGCCTCCAAATGTCTGCTTACCTGCTGCCGGGAATTGATAGAGGGCAGCCGTCATAGGATTATTATATTCACCTAATTTCATGGTTACTTCTACAAGCTGTGTTCCTCTTCTCGTTACTCCTGCTGTTACCGTATCACCATTTCTTCTGATGACAAATTCTCCCCCCAGTTTCTTTGGAATACTTCCATTATCACGGCCGCATTGTACTGCCATCTCGGCTCCGGGTCCGCCAAGTACCAGACCCATGGTATATAAGCCAAGTGATTTGCCATAGGTTGCATAGACTCCTAAAATTGCTTCATAGTAATCATCTGCAAATGTCGGATTATTCACATGACAGATGGATAAGGTAACTATTGGCATAGAAAATGGTTTCAATGGCGGCGGCAGTATCCGTGCAATTGCTGATGGGTCAGTAAGATAGCTTATGTAGAGTCCCTCCTGATTATCCATAAGAGATACCTTACCGAAGTTTGGTAATTCATCTTTGGAAACCCGAAAGCTTGGAACTTTTTGTTTCTCTGTAAACAATTCACTTCCTGCTTCATAGCCTGTTCGTACTGCAGGTGCGATAGTTCCATCTTTTATGGCACTTCCTATTACCTTCACTTGTGCACCCTTTGCTTCTAATTCAGAAACCAGAGATTGATCCGGACTAAATCCAAGAGAAAGTACGACAGCATCTGCAGATACATTTACTTCTGCGTGGTCTTCCAGCCTCTCCAGTACAATACTGTCAGCTTTTATCTCTTTTAAGGAATGTCCCAGTAAATAATCTGCACCGTATTTACCCAAACGTCCACAGACGTCAGCTACATTGGTATGATTTGCATTTGGGGCAGGCTTGTCAAGCATATCAATAATGGTAACCTGATTTCCCTCTTCACAAAGATATTCTGCCGTCTCAAGTCCTGTAAGCCCTGCACCGATCACAGCTACTTTTTTCCCTTTTAATTCTGATTTACCTGACAGCACCCATTCCACCGTAAATACGTTGTTCCCCATTATTCCGGGAATCTTTCCGGGAATAATGGATGCAGAGCCTGTGGCAAGAATGACTGCATCCGGTTTATATTCCATAATCATATCTGCGGTTGCTTCCGTATTTAGCTTTACTTCTACTCCAAGCCGCATTAATTCACCGTTATAGTAATCAGCAATCCACTGCATACGTTCCTTTAACGGCGGTTTCTTGGCCAGATTAACAGTTCCTCCAAGTTCCCTTTGACGGTCAAGTAAAGTCACCTTGACTCCGCGAAGGGCGAGGGTTTGTGCTGCACACATTCCAGCCGGTCCGCCGCCCACAACAATTGCAGTATGTCCTTTGGCATCGTGAACAAGGTTCCCATATTTCCGTTCTCTTGCATATCTGGGGTTTAGTGCACATTCCGGCGGTAAACCGGCAGCGTTATATTCATTCAGACTTTCAAAGCAGCGCAGGCAGGAGATACATTTGCGTAACTCATTTTCTCTTCCTTCCAGTACTTTTTTCCCCCACTCTTCATCGGCATTCCAGGAACGTCCCATGGAAATAAAATCTACTACCCCTTCTTCCAGGAATTTTTCCGCTACTGCAGGTTCCCTAAATACCGATACACCGATTACAGGAATTTTTACATGACTTTTTACTGCTAAAAGCATGTCATGTCTCCAGCCCTGGGGGAAAGAAATTGGTTCTATGCAGGTCATGCCTGTTTCATATAATCCACAACTGATATCAATAAAGTCAATACCTGCCTGTTCTAAAGCCATGGCAATTTTTACACCATCCTGAATATGGATATACTCTTCTGTTACACCTGTCTTATCTAAAAATTCTTCTACACTTAACCGGACACCTATTGGGAAATCCGGACCACATTCCTTCCGGATTCCATGGATAATTTCAATGATCATTCTCAGGCGGTTTTCAAAACTTCCGCCGTATTCGTCTTCTCTTTTATTTGTATAAGGAGACAGAAACTGATGCAACAGATATCCATGTGCTGCGTGTAATTCCACGCCGTCACAACCTGCTTTTTGAACTCTGACTGCACCTTCAATAAACTGTAAAATCAATTGTTTTATTTCATCTATGGTAAGTGCACGTGTCTCCTGTTTTACTAATTTACATGGAATAGGGGAGGGTGCAACTACCGGCTGTCCGCCAAGAAGTGCAGACACCGTTTCACGTCCAGGATGATGCAGTTGTATAAATATTTTGCTGCCATGCTTATGTACTGCTTTTGCAAGTTCGGCCAGTGGTCCGATATGCCTGTCTTTTGTGACGGATAGCTGTCTCATAAGCCCCGCCCCATGGATATCATTGATACGGGTAATCTCTGGTATGATGATTCCTGCACCGCCAACCGCTCTTGCTTCATAAAAAGCAATCATATCTTCAGACGGTGTTCCATCAAGATTGGCAAGTCCACACCCCATTGGAGACATAACCAAACGATTCTTAATAGGTACCTTTCCAATTCTTCCCGCTTCAAATAATTTGTTATACATTTTTCCCCTCCTATTATGTTCCTGCAAAAAATTATCTGCATTAAGCGATAACCTTCATAATGCCATAAGAATACGTTAAAATCAGCAATTTAACAACGTGTACCATGAATGATAAAAATTTGACAATTTGTTCATGATGCACTATAGTAAAATTATATTTTAAACAAATCATTTCTGAAATGGGGGAAACTATGAAATTTACAAAGCTGATAGAAAAAATCTCAGAAGAATATTCCATTGACATCCTATCACAAGGAGAGGATTTAGAAATACATGATGTTGCTTTGATGGATAACAAGCATGATAATACGATTAGGAATACTCTTTACTTTGGTTATGATAAACAATTAAAAAATACAGCATCTGTTCCACCTCAATGCATAATTGCACGCACGGATCCTGCAGCGTCTCCCCTTTCCACTGTGGGTAATATTGCTTTGGTGACAGAAGACTCTTTATTTCCCATATTCAACGATGTGAAAACTTTGATTGAAACGACTCGCAAAGGAATTTTTGAAGAACTTACTGCTCTCGCAGATAAAACCCATAACATTGAAGCCGTTATTGATGCTGCCTCCGTAAGGCTTGGAAATTCTTTGCTATTTTGTGATATGAACTTTAAAATCATTGCCGCTTCTACATCTGTCCCTGTCCTCGATCCTCTTTGGATAGAGAATACAAAGCAGGGATACTGCTGCTATGAATTTATCAGTGAAGTAAAAGAATTGAAATCCATACGTAACGCTTCCCAGACTACAGCCGCAATAGAAGTCACCTGCACCAAATCCCCTTACCGTAAGTTAAGCAGTAAAGTTTTTCATAATCAAACTCAGATTGGATTTTTATTGATGATTGAAGGAGAGAACAATTTTCTTCCTTCCCATTTTGAAATGCTAAGCACAATAAGCCATGTGATCAGCTACACCATTGCGTACTATACACCGGACTTATTTAAAAAAAACAGCCTTTATCATGAACTATTATATAATATGCTGATTGGAGCGCCTTCCAGGGATATCATGCCAAGACTGGCAGAACTTCAATTTCCTGCCAAAATGATGGTTCTATTCATTCGTCCTATAAGATATCCTGGACAACCCTACTTAAAAAATTTTATATGCAGGAATCTGAAAACACAGATTCCCGGTACCCATGTTACTTATCATAAAAACGGTATTGTTGCGGTTATTCCCTTAAAGGAAGATATTGAAATGGATTCAGAGCTGCTGGAACTATTGAAATGCTTTTCTAAAAAGGAACACATACGAATTGGAATCAGTCATTCTTTTTCCTGCATTGAAAACTTTGTAAGCCACTATGAACAAGCCCATGCTGCATTAGAGTTGGGCCATAAATCAAACCCGGAAGAATTGGTGTCTCACTATCAAAATTATCAGATTTTTGATTTGTTTTCGGAAGTAAAAAATCCCGATCATTTAGAACGGTTCTGCCATCCTGCTCTGGCAGCTCTCAGTCAGTATGACCATGAAAACAGTTCGCAGTTGTATAAGACCTTATGTATGTTCATAGATAAGGGATGCAATATTAAATTAACTTCAGAAAGTCTATATATCCACCGAAATTCTCTTGTCTACCGTTTAAATCGTATCACTGAAATATGCCGGGTTGACCTTTCAGACATTAATACGCTTTTCCTGCTTCGGCTTTCTTTTCTCATAGACCGGTATAATGAGTTAAATGATAGCCTGACTAAATCCTTTCAGCATAATAGAATGCCTTGACAACTTATTTCATCCTTAATTGAATTTTCATAGTGAATCAGATATAATAAAGGAAAAGAATGAACAAATGATGCCAAAAATAAGTATGTCCATATGGAGAAACTTATGAGGAAAAAGGAGGACTCTACATGGCACAATTATTAACTAAGAAAATGATTCGTGAAGTGTTCGTTCGGATGTTAAGTGAACGTCCATTACATAAAATAACAGTGACTGATGTTGTTACTGCTTGTGAAATCAACCGGAATACGTTTTATTACTATTATGCGGATCTTTATGACATTATCTCTGAAATATTCCAAACAGAATTCCAAAAAGTAATCAACGATTATAACGATACTAATTCTTGGGAAGAGAGCTTGCTTCAAGCATTGAATTTTGCCGTAAAGAACAAAAAGGCTGTTTACCATATCTATAATTCCATACAGAAAGAGAAGTTGGAAAAATACTTATTTGATGTCTCAGGTAATGCCATAAGACGTTATGTGGAAAAGATAATGAATAGCCTTGATATTCATGCTTCCCATAGTGATATAAATATTATCATACTATTTTATCAATATGCCCTCACAGAAATGTTAATTAATTGGATTTCTTCCGGGATGAGCGTGGAACAAGAAAATATTATTCGCAGAAGCGGGCAACTATTTAGCGGAAATATAGAACGTTCTTTACGAAAAAGTGTTGAGTTAAATGATAATTGGTAAACTTGCTTCTGTAAGGTAAGTTTATAAAATATATGAAAATTCATCAAATAATCAAGAGTGTTCGATATTCGAACACTCTTGATTATTTGTCTGTATCAATGAAAATCTATTGTTGCTAGAATAAATACAGAAGCTTTATGGGTATGTCATTACGGCAAAATAAATTTGAATTCCCTGAGCTCACTATCATAAAGGAGGTTTAATCATATGTATTACAGCAGTGGTAATTATGAAGCTTTTGCGCATCCTTTGAAGCCGGAAGGTGTGGATAATAAATCCGCTTACTTGATCGGTTCCGGTCTTGCAGCTTTATCAGCAGCTTGTTTTCTTGTCCGTGATGGACAAATGCAGGGAGAACGAATCCATATTTTGGAGAAAGACGATCTCCCAGGCGGTGCCTGTGATGGTTACAAATACAATGAACTTGGATATGTAATACGGGGCGGACGGGAGATGGAAAGTAATTTTGAGTGTATGTGGGATTTGATGCGTTCCATTCCATCCATAGAAACAGAGGGTGTCAGTGTATTAGACGAATACTATTGGCTCAACAAACGTGATCCTAACTATTCTCTTATGCGCGCGACGATCAATCAGGGAGAAGATGCCCATACAGACGGAAAATTTGAGCTGCCCGATAAGGGATCCATGCAGATTATGAAACTGTTTTTTATGCAGGATGAAGACCTGTATGATAAACGCATCGACGAAATATTTAGCGATGAAGTGCTGAATTCTAATTTCTGGTTATACTGGCGTACCATGTTTGCCTTTGAAAATTGGCACAGCGCTTTGGAAATGAAACGCTACCTTCACCGCTTTATTCACCTCATCGGGGGCATGCCCGATTTCAAAGCACTTAAATTTACCAAGTACAATCAATATGAGTCATTAATTCTTCCGATGGTAAAATATCTTGAGAGTCATAACGTTCAATTCCACTATGGAACAAAAGTAGTAAATGTGGAGTTTGATATCCAAAAGGATAAGAAACTGGCAAAGAGTATCTTGTGTACCCACGGTGATACGAAGGATACCATCAACCTGACAGAGAACGACCTTGTTTTCATTACAAATGGAGGCTGCGTTGAAAATTCATCATTGGGCAGCCAAAATCATCCGGCAGAATTCCATTGTGATATCAATGCTGGTGGAGGCTGGGATATGTGGCGCAAAATCGCAGAACAGGATGCATCATTTGGAAATCCAAATAAATTCTGCAGCAACCCTGAGCAGAGCAACTGGATGTCCGCTACTGTTACCACTTTAGATGATCGTATCCCGCCCTATATTCAAAATATTTGTAAACGTGATCCATTCAACGGCAAAGTAGTAACAGGAGGAATTGTAACAGCGAAAGACTCTAACTGGCTTCTTAGCTGGACATTCAATCGCCAGCCGCATTTTAGCAATCAGCCAAAGAATCAGCTAGTTGGTTGGATTTATGGACTATTCAGCGATAAACCAGGTAACTTCGTGAACAAATCCATGCGAGAGTGCACAGGTAAGGAAATCTGTATGGAATGGCTGTATCATATGGGCGTACCTACAGATAAAATCGAAGACCTGGCAGAGCATAGCGCAAATACGGTTCCTTGCATGATGCCTTACATTACTGCATTTTTCATGCCTCGCCGTTTAGGTGACCGTCCTAGTGTTATACCTGAAGGCAGTGTTAATTTCGCTTTCCTTGGACAGTTTGCTGAGACCAAACGGGATACAATCTTTACTACAGAATATTCTGTAAGAACAGGAATGGAGTCCGTTTATACGTTATTGAATATTGATCGTGGTGTGCCTGAGGTTTGGGGAAGTACATACGACATCCGTAGTCTTCTAAATGCTACTGTACAGTTACAAGATGGAAAAACCTTAATGGGTCTTGATTTAGAACCTGACCAGAAAAAGGGTCTTGTTGAGGTGATTAAGAAAGTACAGAATACAGAAATTGAGAAGCTGCTAAAGGAATATCATTTAATAGGGTAAAAGGTCTTAGGGAGGGGATGCGGACAAAAAGCTGGACTAACTTTTTGTCCGCATCCCCTGATCAGCTTTTAATTGAGTGAATATCAAAAGTATTTTAACGTTCACTCAAACTGACTCGGTCACCGTCCTATATAAACTCTTCTTGGAATGGTTATCAAGTCGTTTCCAAGAGGTTCTGAAAATCTTTTTGCTAACACAGAAAAGGGTATATTTTTGAAGTACAAGATCTCCATCATTAAACAAAGCCCATTAACCTTGGGCTTTATTTAAAATCAGTCTGAAATTTTGTATTCGTCTACGACTCCCTGTTTAAAATCCTCATACATCTCTAAAGCCGTTCTTAGAAGCTTTTCTAAGTCCAAGCTTGTTGAATAAAGTGGTGGTTTAATTCTTTTATCAGGAGAAATCAACAATTTAGGATAGATACTCCATGGACTCCCTAATCTTACTTCTTCATTATGATAAACTACCCATATAAATTCTGCAACTCCTGAACGTAGTACCACATTAAACCAAATTCTATATTTGGGTAAATCTTCAACTAAACCTACTTTAAAAAACCTCTCCTTCTTATCATATTTTGTTTCATAACCAAGATCATTAATTATCTTAGTTACTTGTTCAATTGAAATATCAATTATATCCGCCTTTGCAGATATGTCCCTACTGCTTTCTGATAAAGCTTCATATCTCTCAACAAAATTAATTTTAGTCAAGACCTGTTTAATTTCAGGTTTTAATTCAAAACTCATTTTATTCACCTCTAAATCTTAATTCTACCCCATATTCATCAGCTATTCTTGTATATTCATCAATATTGGACAAATTTTAATCTGATCAACTACAACTTCAGGAACGCCAACATTTGTGCAACCACCTGGAATATAGCATTCCGGCCATGCCCCGGTTGTAAAATCTTGCACCTGATTCTTAATCTCATTTTCTCCTCCAATCTATCCCTTTATCGTACCCATTTCATCTATTGACAAAAAACAGAGTTCAACAATATTTTCCCACTTTATCTTATCTTTCAAAGAACAATTAAATGTCCCATGAAGAACGGTATCTTTCATCTTGACTATATATATTCGATTATAGTTTTGCCCATCTAAAGTATAGCCTACAAACTCAAACCAACTCATTGCATCGCCTTCATTTGTGACCACTTCCGTTTGTTCACTAGCCTTAATTGATGGATTAACATTTCTCAATGCCATCTGAAACTGGCTACATATTTCGTTCGCATTGCTATTTTTCGATTCAATTTCTAAAATGCTAAAACACCAGTTTACAGTACTATCTAAACTAGTTAATATCCATTCCGGGGCATCTTTAGACGGATATTTCATCAATTTTACCGATTCCGGCATTACTATAAATTGCTCTGGTAACAACATAGATATTTTAGAATCCGGAAGTGTGATACGCAAAAATGTAATTAACTCATCATCTACATAAATTCCGTTTTCTAATGTTGTATGCTGCTGACGCTCCAATTTCTTTCGAGATTCCACTATAGCTTCATCTATGTATTCCATGCTTTTCCTCCATACTTACGCACTTTTTCTCCTCATCTCGTGTCTCATAATTCTATCCTCCAGCAGCCTGAGATCCGTGCAGTTCGACTATATTGATTAATTTTAATTTTTGTTTTCCAATGATGCTGCAGATAACTTATCAACAAAACTCGTCCAGACTCCTGCCCATTCAAGTCCAAGAGATTTTCATCTCCTCTTTCATATATTCTCAGTCTATCTGATAATAAAGTATCTTTTCAGCTAATACATTTCATGAATGTTGTATTTTACAGTAATTTAAAATAAATAAAAACTTCCCAATGTAGTCATGAAATTTATTTCAATCTAATAATTCTGATTGATCAAATAAATCATTTAATTCTTCTAAAGAAGAATAGGGAATATCCAAAACATCAGATTGTACAAATGTATTATTTATTTTATGATATTGATAGCATACTCCATCTTTGAGCAATGCTTCCTCTAATGTACGATACAAGACATCAGTTTCTTTTATATAAATTGGACTGCTATAATATTCATCTAAACAAGAATAGTAAATAAAATCATGAATAAAATAGTAATTTATTTCCCTTTTCCCCATTTCTCCATAATAAATCAGCTTATATCTAACAACTATGTCGTTTTCATATTTAGTAATTTCTCCTCCTTCTGTACTTCCACCTACCAAAGTCCGTTTATCAATATCTAATCCTTCAGACAACAAATAGTCTCTCATGTCAAGATCTAAGCCCGCAGACGATATATAGTCACTCATGAATTGATTCATATATTCGCTTATTTCATCCTTAATAGTATCGCTTATTATTTTGCTATTTTCATTTTCGGTCGTTGTTTTAGCCAACGATAATTTGCAACCTGATAGCAATAATATTACTAATGTGGTTAATAATAAATTTTTTTTCTTTTCACAAGAATCGCCCCTCATAACGCTCTCTTTCTTACCACGTTTTTTCAAAAGCTTCTGGTGTTGCATAGATCTGTTTCAATTTGGCTGTTGTACTTCCCCAGTCAGGGAGATAAAAATGTGATTTATCAACGAGGCATTTCCAATCCCCTCCCCATTCTAGCTGTCTATAACTTCAACATGATGGCAGCCCCTTATGCTACACTTGTATATCTCCCCGTGCTCGTATGTAGGTATTATCATATACATGCCACACAAATCCTGCATACACTAAACATGTAGACACATAGGGAAGAACAGTCATCATATACCGTAATCCCAATTATCAGACAATAAATTCAATCGGAAATTCCAGTAAAATAATCACTTAAGTTATTATTAAAAGGTGGATAATCCGCCCCCACTGCCAGATATATAAAAAAGATTTTCCGTAACATTATTAAATACCACATCAAACTGTTCAAAGCCCGCTTTCATTGTTGGCATTGTAATAAAGTATTATTTTATCTATATACCCCTGATCCCTTCTCAAATAATACCATTTACTATCTTTACCACACTTTATTCCAAAATTTTCTAGAACTAGTTTGCTTTATATTTTGGCCAATAAAAGCTTTCACTCTTCATCAATAACTGTTACAATATCAAATGTTTCCAAATCAATCATTTTAATTTCGTTCCCTCCAAATCTACGAAAAAATACATAGTTGTCCACTAAATTAATACTTGTGTCTCGCAAGCCGCCTTCAATTTCAATACGATTTATTAATTTACCATTTGTATCTAAAATAACAAATGATGACAAGTCGCTACAAACCAATTGATTATTATTAATATTAAAATTATAATACTCATCTTGATTTATTATTTCAATTTCATTTGAGTTTGTGCTGATCTTTCCTAATTTTAAGTTTTCACGATCAATATAGTACAGGAAACCATCATGAAAAATTAAATTAAATGCAAGCACATCATTCATTTTTTTATTTTCACTACCATCCAAATTCATCTGGTATACTTCACCAAATCCCCCCCCCCCATAAATCCAGTTTTTCCAACTCCTCTACTGTATTTTCCTCCATATTATCTTTTGAAGTATAATATATTTTATCATTGACCACATTAACATTCTCACTAAATATATGATTCAGAGGTGTTATATTTTTCGTTTCTATATCTACACTAATGATATTACGATCAACCAGATAAATCATATTATTATATATTATAAATGGGCATGAATTATTGTAATAAATCTCAACATTACTACCGTCCAGATCGGAACCCACGATCCCCCTCTCAGAAGCATAATATAACCTATTATTATAATAGTTCAAACTACCTTTACAGTCTTCCCGCACTAATTCCATGTACTTAGTGTTCAAATCATACTGATACAGAAGGCCATTTGATGGAATATAATTATCATTTACAAATAGATTTTTATCCACTTTTAAAATATATCCACCATTTATTATATTTCCATTAGAATTTCCCCATTGTATCTTCGGTACATTCGCACTACTTTCATTAATAACCTCGGAATTATTGATTGCTCCATTAGAATAAACGGAACTATTACAGCCTGATAAAATAAAAACACTCAAAATTGCAAACAAAATACGTTTCATTTTTCCTCCTGACTTAATTTCCAGTTTTATAAACCACCTCGCCCTCTTTCGTCAGGACATTCCCATGCCAGACAAGTTTTTCTATAAAACTGTCATCAGGACCATCTCCCCTTATAAAATTTTCAATATAGCCTTCACAAACTTGAAAATCGGCAAGCATATCAAATTCCTGAAATATCACTTTTGTATAATTCTGTGAAGAAAAATTCCAAATATAAAGCTCATGTGTTTCATTCCATGTTCCACCAGTATTTAACACAATATCTGTATATCCATCTAAATTCACATCCATAAACTTGATACCTACAATAATTTGACTTTCAAGAGCAAGAGATTGCAGTTCCTTTGACTCAGAATCCAAAAGAGTTAATGTAAAATTATAATTGGTATCCTTTGATATTGTTACTGTATAAATAATACCGTCATGCAGGATAACATAACTATTTGGCTCATTTAGATTTATATCTATATCCACATTCAACGGACTTTCTTTTAACGTTGAATCATTTTTCATTGATTCTGTACCAGTTTCCGTCACCATTTCACTAGAAGACACTTCAACTGTAGTAACTCCATTTTCTAGTTCATTTGATATTATCGCATTTTTATTTTCATCTGCAAAAATTTCCGTTGGCTCTTTAATAGCATCCTGATTTGTTAAGTTACCCTCTATAACCTCATTGCTTAATTCCTGGCGTTGTTCCAAATTAGAACAGGATGCTAAGGCAAGAAATGCAACACTAACTCCTATAATAAATAATAATTTTTTCATAGTTACCTCTTTCATTAAACGGTTGATTATCACACCACTTTCATTATATTGTATAGTTTTTCTGCAGTCTTAGCTCTGCTGGGTGCCTTGCTATTATAATCCTTTGGTATTTCATACTTTACACATAGATTATATCCAGCATTATATCCAGCTGTACCTGAATCCAAATTGCCAGCATTGGCAGTCAACCAGTTTGAATAAATACTGTAATAAGAACCATTTAATTCTCGACTAATCAGCTTGCCTTCTGACTCTACCACCTCATCAAATGTTATACTACTATTGCCTCCGGTAACCTCCATATAAACCTCTACCAAAGTCTTAGTTCTTCCACCCGTCCATTGAACACAGCCCAGACCAAATTTCCCTTTATTCCAGCTATAAGACTCCAGTACACACAATAGATCGTATACATTAACTTGTATATTTCCCTGTACTCTTATGTAGGTATTATCATTACATGCCACACAAATCCTGCATACACTAAACATGTAGACACATAGGGAAGAACAGTCATCATATAGCGTAATCCCAGTTATCAGACAATAAATTCAATCGAAAATTTCTCAAAATAATTACTTAAATTATTATTAAAAGGTGGATAATCCGCCCCCACTGCCAGATAAATAAAAAAGATTTCCCGTAACATTATTAAATACCACATCAAACTGTTCAAAGCCTGCTTTCATTGTAGGCATTGTAATAAAGTAATAATTCCCTACTGTTCCGGTATAGTCAAAGTCCTCTATCGTAACTGGACCACCCATGCTTTCTATATATTCTGCTGATAATTCAGCATTTGCGAGGTTTTTTATAAAATATTTATAAGTTATACATCTTGCTTGCTCTATACTGTATTGGGGAGGATTAATATCCACTTTTTTGTCTATCCAAACAAATGGCAAATAACCTTCATATTTTTGTAAGACCCCAGTGCTATACTCTTCTTCTCCAAAACTCTCAAATAAAAAATACTCTTCTTCCTCCAATACTACTTTTTCGTTGTCAGGCACCTGGACTTCATTCCAAAAATTGTTTAGTGCATTTATAGGAATATTATATGTTCCATCTAGAAATTTTACTGTGCCCGCAACTGGAAAGCCATTTAGAAATAAAATTGCATCTGACTGTACAAAGACTGGTATCCCCTCATCCCCATAACTAACGGAATATACATTGTCACCTACTTCCGTGTTTATATTCCATTCGACCTCTTTTTGGGGTAATGGATACTGTTCAAAACTCGGCACTTGTACTAGGTAAAATAATAGTATAATTGACAATATAATCGATTTCATTATCACAAGACTCCCTTAATAAAGTCCTCTAATTGTCGTTCTTGATATGAGTTCTTACATCGGTATAATCTGTTGCAAACAATGTAAATTTATAAGTTTCCTCTTCAACGTGTTCGCAAGCTATCTGGTAAGAAAGTATTTTTTCAGCCAATTCATTTCCTTCTAGAATACTTGTGTTATGATTATTATATTTTACGGTTATTCCAATTGTATTAAAAAATTCTTCTATGGCTGTTTTGAAATTATTGTAACGGCCTTCTTTTCCATACTCTTCCGTATACATTAATTCTTCTGATATTACATTTCCATTTTCAAATTGATATCCTGTATATTCAAAATCTGAACTTCCAACTCCATTTTGAGAAAATGAACCTGCAATTTGCAACTTATTATCTTCTAATCTCAATACCCAATAATTACAATAAAAACCATCTGCAAATGCATAGATATCTGTTGAGGATTCTATCATAATATATTTACTGCCATTAGCCGATATGGTCGAAATAAACAAATTTTCTACTGCACTGTGATTAGAGAAAATGCTAGTATATATTTTATTCCGCTCTCCGCTATATGCATAAATTTCTGTTTCATCAATCTTATAGGGAATATCATTCTGCAATCCATAAACTGCTGCATATAAATTATATCCAGAGTAAAATTTGTTTTCTAAGGTCTCCGACTTATCTTCCTTATAATAAAGCAAAAGTAACTCTTTCTGCCCATCACCCTTCATATCTTCTATATATGCCGAGACAATCCCACCTGGATTAAACCAACTACCATCTTGTGCATTCTGCATAATTCCATAAGTAGAATCCATTGATGCAAGTCCATACTGTGGTATTAATTCATCTCTGATATAACTATAATATACATCTAATTCATTTACATAATCTGGGTCATTACTATTCGTTGTTTCAATTGTGGCCTGTACATCCCCTGCGCAAGATGTTAATAAAAATAAAGCAATACACAAAATGATTATGATATACCTTTTTAAATGTTTCAAAATTATTCCTCCTCTATTTTTCTATTCTCCAATAACCAGAAGTTCTTGATGTCCAACTTGCTTTTGATCTCTTTACTGGCAATGATGAATATACTTTTCCCCACGACCATATGGAAGTCGAGCCATCTTGTGTATCGTAACTATCAATTACTTCAACATGATGGCAGCCATTATGCTGCACTTGTATATCTCCCCGTGCTGGTATATATGTACTATCATATGCATGCCACACAAATCCTACAGAACTTAATGCAGTACCTAATGCGGCTGAATAGTTACTACTACTCTTATTATAAGCCCATGAATTATACTGAGTTGAGGAAGCACTTCCTACATACACTAAACAGGCAGATACATAGGAAGAACAGTCATCATATACACTAGGGTAAATTAATGGGCAGCTATAAGCTCTTCTATTTGTATTTTTACCGTCGTTACTTAAATATGTACTAACATTTGCCACATACCACGTCCCCATTGCTTCAACCGATTGCATCCATTCTTCAATTTTATTTCTTTCTGCACACCCCCCATCTGCATCTGCAAAATAAGTTTTTCCAGACACCTTATCAATAATTGTCTCCGACACAGCCATAGAACCATCATCTTTTAAGTAATATAGCTTTCCTTTCCACTCTCTAAGGCTGGACTTTTGCATCGTTCCATTACTACGTTGAAAATACCATTTCCCTTTATAACCGATCCATTCAGAAACTGCCATTGTCCCATTTCCATGAAAATAAAACCAGTGCATTTCTCCATTATATTCAAGCTCTATCCAACTGGTAACCATATGACCATACTTTTCCACTCCGGAACTATCCTTCTTTGAAAAGAAATAAAACCACTGAGCCTTTCCTTCATAAACAATCTTTTGCCATTCCGTCTGCATCCAATAATCAGAAAAATAATACCATTTTCCATTATCTTTAAGCCAGCCTTCCTTCCTGTAATAATTTCCTGTCTCCTCTCCCCATTTCCAACCTTTTTCTGAACGAAATAATTTCCAACCATAGGGTACAATCTCAAATACAGGCTGAGCAGAGTTGTTTTGAGATGCCAACAGGTACGAATTATTTGCAAATTCATTGCTGGCACTGACATTATAACTAAATAGGAACTGCCCTGTCATATTGTCTTTCCCAACAACGATCTGATTTGCACTGGACATTCCTCCTAAAGCCTTCAACAGCATATGATTATCTGAATTGGCATTTATCACAACCGGCATACTACCCAACGCTTTTGCAATACTTGATCCAAAATCTGGCATAAGCCGGACATTCTCCTGAGAAAGTGCAGGAAGAGAATTATATTGACTGGCTGTTAAATAGGTCTTCTGCCCATATCCATTAAATTCATTACTCATATGAAAAGAACTGTTTTTATTTCCCATTACTTCTCACTCCCCCCTATTTCAATCTTACAAATACCATTTACTTTGTCCATATAATCTCCACACAATACTTGAATCTTATTTTCTAGCATCAAAGAACTGGCAATAATTTTATCCGCTGTTTCTTTTACAATTGATTCTATGATTGTCTGGAATCCCTGCCAGCTATCATATAATAATAACTGTTTTAAATAAAACAATTCATAAGCTTCCAAACGCAAAAATTCCTTGCGCAGCATTTTTTCCAGTTCCGCCATATCTTGTTTGACGCTATCATATACTATTTCAGGAGTCCAGTATACATACGTTGTACCTTTGTCCATATAAAGCATGGAAGTACTCATTCCCAACGCCAGTTCATAGCTTTCTGTATAATTGCTGGAGATTAACCGAAAAAAGGTAAGATACTTTATTTTATCCTGATTCCCAGTTTCTTGTCTGGTTTCTTGTGCTTTTATCAACATATCCAATCGGGAGCTAAAGGAAGGAATCATCTGTTTATAATTCTTGACTATATATCCCTTTCTTTCACTCAGCCGTTTTTCCCGATATTCTTGTATATAGGTCTCCAATTCTGTTATACGGTCCATCTTCGCTGCCCCCTGCCTGGTTTTCTTATCCCTGATATATCCCGATCTCATCCGGCGAGTCTACTGTAATCGTATTTGCTTTAAACTTTATGGTTTCCTCAGCAATGATCTCCAGATTCTGGGATGTTCTGGCTGCTATCAAAGAATTCTCCAATAACACATTATGGTTTCCACTTTTTGACAAGCTTACTGTGCTATCAAAAAGGTTCATGCATTGATCTCCTGCAATATCCAATATCCTGTTTTTATAATCAGATTTTTCATGAGCTTTGTTCTGTTTTTTATGGATACAATGAATCACGATTCCTTCCCGTTCATCCTGGCTTCCAAAGTACAAAGATACAGGAGCTCCTGGTTCTGGCACTGCATAAAGAACATTACCGGTATCCGGCAGCCACTCATAAAAATATTCTCCAGTATCCGCACCATTATCAATATCCAATACAATATTTACAGTTTCTTCTTTTATGCTCTGAACAACTCCAGACAGGCTAATGCCAGCAAACTGTTCCTGATATCCTACTTTTACTGTATTGGTCTTCCCTTCTTCGAGCAAATAATAAAATTGAACCTGACCATTCTGATATTCAACCCTTTTCTCGCAAATAATCATTTCCTGCTCAAGAAACGTCGTGCGGTCCCCCAATTTATAATTTATAAGATCCTTTACCCAATATTTGATTCCTGTTTTATCCACTTCTGCAAGATACCAGGCTTCTGAAAAGGATGGCACTGCTTCGCCTTTTCGCATTCCAACCCAAAAGCATGGATTCCCGCTTTCCACATCCGGGATAACCGGAATGTTTAAATGGCTGGCAAGGCGTTTACAAAATTCCCAGTCCGTTTCTTCATACTGGATGACCGGCTTGTCTATGACTTTGGTTTTATCTGCTGTGCAAATAACCTGCCCGCCCTCTCTCTGGGAAACCTGACTAATGATTTCATAAAATGACGTTTTAACGTCTTGAAATGACCGGCTGCGTTTTTTCTGATCCAACAGGATAGACGCCGATACTCCTGTAATACAGACTTTTTCCATTCCTGCCTGTACTGTTTTTACTATATTTAATAAGCGGCCATGAAATATAATCTGTTCACTGGCACCATCCTCGATCCATATTTTTATCTGACTTTCATATAGACGACTCCAATTCCATGTTATATTTGCTTCCACATAACCTTCCAGTTTCAAATGCGCATGGTGTTGTGGCTTCCATACCACTTCAAAAGACTCACAATTCAGCATCGGAAGCTCAACATCCAGCCGCAAATTATCCGTCATATTTATTATCATGTTCCCACCTCCTTCGTGTCTTACAACTTAATCCGGGCTCCCTGCAAACTCAGATCACCGCCAAGGTCCATTTCCGTATCTCCCTGTTTTAAGCGAACCTTCTTTGAAGCATTTAGCTCAATTGTACCGCTGGAACTGGTAATATTCATATTCTTTTTGGACCGGATCGACACAGAACCTTCGCTTCTGATTTCAATTCCATCGTCATCTAATTTAATATATGTACCATGATTGTTTGTCATCAGGATATGTTCCGGTGTCAGTTGTATTTCTTTTCCTTCTTTGTTTCGCCAGAATTTTTTATCCGGATCTTGCCGCAGCTCTGCATTTCCTTCGTGGTAAGCACTTATCACATAGGCCTCTGCTTCGTCTTTTGTCGGAAAATAAATTCTTACCCGGTCTCCTGCTTCAGGCATGCAGTACCAGCCGGTTCCATCAGATGATGAGTAAACCGTTGCAAATGGAAACCAGCAATATCCTGATGACTGGATATTATCATCTTTATCAATTTTTACATGCACCATTTCATGCTTAACTTTGACAACACTGCCAATTAACGATATGCCTGCTACTGTCTGGCTATATTGACGAGGCAGGCAAAGTCCCCGTTTAGTCTTCATATAATAGGTATGATACAATTCATCTCCCTTTAATAAGGTCTTTATTGTTGAAATATACATCTCTTTTCCATCTATAATTTTATTCTGCCCCAGTTCATAGATCTCCCGGTCTTCCCATATATAAGATACAGTATCATCCTGTGAGATATTCAGTCCTTGTGCTCTTTTCTTGCTGTATTCCTGCATATCGCTTATGATTGTATACTCACAAGTATTCTCGCTGATGCTGTCATTTCTGTTGGGAAGCCCAAAGTAGTATTTCACTCCTTCTGTTTTATATTCCGGCACAACCACTGTTTGAATTTTGCTTGCCAAACGCTTGATAAACTGCCAGTCTGTTTCCCTATATTGCATAATAAACGCATCTATGGTTTTCTTTTTTCCTTCTGTTATAATATTGTCACTATTTGGATAAGCTTTTCCGCACACTTCCAGCAGCTTATCATAGGTCAAATATTTATCCTGGAAACTTCTTATTCTTGTTTCCGTATCCATCAAGGTACTTCCTGATTTTAAGGAAGCTTCAACGATACAGGTCTGATTCTCCACCTTTACCTGCAGATGTTCCAGTACTCCAAAAAATAGAGAATATTCTTTATCGCCAGATATTGCGGCTATCTGCATCCACGTCTGTTTTCTTCCCAGCGCCATGCACTCTTGTTTCTTTTCAAAAGGAATTTGGCCGCTAAATCTTACCCAGGCATGATCATTTACCTGTTTCACTCCTTCATACGATAAAATTTCAAGATATTCCATTGGGTGAATTACAATTCTTTCTTCTCTCATAAGTTCTCCTTTACTGTATCAACTTTATAATGTACGATTAAAGACAACGCTTCAAAAACAACTCTAAAAAGACTTCATGTTAAGAATATTAGTTAAGTGTCCCAAAAACTTCAGTATAGGTTTGAGAAGGAATAGAAGCATCTATTGCCTCAAAAAAACTCTTTGTTATTTTGTCCCAATCATTTTCGGTAACTAAAACACTATTATATCCATCAACACTTATAAATCTCTCTTTGTCCCAGTTTGCTGTTTTTTCATCATATTCACTATATATCTCAAAACTTATACTTTGAGATACCTTGCCATCATTATCTAACGATTCATAACTATAGACTATTCTATTTGCGCTTGTTTGATCAAAATAATACAATTGTCCAGAACCTAAAACATGCCATTTGTCGTAACTCCTGTAGTACATATACACTTGATTTTCTTCTGGTATATATTTAAGTACAGTCGGTCCATCAGCTTCTATACTCAATTCTGGTAATCCGTCTCCATCAAAGTCAATGTTGTAGTAGTTGGCAGTTTTTAGGACAAAATCCTGAAATTCATCATTTGTTAATTCTTTGCCCCCAAGAAGATCTTTAAAAAATATAGTCTCTCCAGTATCTCGCCGCTTTATTGGAATCATGTTATTTATTGCCTTTAAATAAGCCTCTTTAAATATTTTGTCTGTTTCTAAAGTATATTTATTTGTATTTATTGGATAGTTTATGATCGTAAAATCAATCTTACTAACTTTTTCAGCAATGAATTGAATTTCATCTTCTATTTTAAAGTCGTTTGAAACATCTTTAGCTTCAAAAATGGCATTATAGTTTTTGCCATCTATGTCTTCATTGGTGGTTTCTTCTGATACTCTTTCTACATTATTGTAAGGAGAGTATCCAGAGCAAGACGCAAGTATTAATGTGATAATAAGACATAGTCCTATTCTAATTTGTTGTCTTTTCATTTTTTCACCAACTTCTTCCATATACGATTATATCTATAACCTTATATTTACTCATACGGGTACCTACAGTCATTGGTAAATGCCCCGTATAATTAAACTCCGGGCATAGGCAGGAGCCAAAATGATAGATATTGGATTTCCCGCCATCAATCGTCGTCATCACTGGTGGATTTTCTTTATATATCCCATGATCCTGGCTTGTATCCAATAAAGAATAATCGGTTCCATACGAACAGCTAAGTTTTGATCCTCGCAGAGCTTATTGCTGTTTTAACAAAAGTCCAATATGAAATAATACAATTAAATTCTAATATTTAATAGATGCCAAATTACATTGCTTTTTTCTAGTTACCATTTTTCAACTTTTAAAAAGTCAGATATATCATCGAGATTAAGTGTTATATGTTTATCATAATCTAGCACAATGACTAACTTACCGTCGCGCAAGTAAAATGACTTTCTCAAAATAAGCGGCCCTAATGACTCATCAACTGTCGCATACCCTTCTTGAATCACTTGTTTTTGGGTATAGGAACACTCTTCCAGTTCATTTATTAATTCATCAATCGTGAATTTATTTAAATATTCCCAATTACCTTCCGCACCACCATACGCCATAGAATTTATTGATTCTTTTACTAAATTTGTTTTTTGAATATGTTCTACAAATTCTGCATCAATTCGCACTAAATTATTAAGCATAACACGATTTCCAGTCTTCATATCAATCGTAATGTAATCTTTAATATAGTCAAGTCTTCTATCACTATATTCAAAAGAATTTGCAAATGATAAATATTTTTCGTTATGGCAATAAATATATAAATCAACCGATGTGGCATTTACTACTTTACCTTCAATCCAAGATGTCATTGCCTGTCTTATATTTTCATTTATTCTGTCTTGGAGGGATGTATCAAACATATTTTGTACATTAATTGTATCAAACGAAAAGTCATTGCTCCAAGGTAAATGACTTAATCTTGAGCTATTATAAAAAGAAATAGTATACTCGTTTGCTAGTTCATTAGTATACTCTATAGCAAAATCATCTTTAGCTGATAATTCATTCGATACATAGTTACCTGATTCATCATCTTTTTCAAGATTTTGCTTTTTACAAGCCGTGGCTAAAAATAAAAAACATGCAAAAATTATTAAACAACTACTTAAAGCTTTTGATCGCTTCATCATAACTATTCTCCCTATTGTAAACATTGGCTGTATCATCCCATCCATTTGGAACTCTACACGTATCTACTCCTTTGATATTAGGCACTGAAAACTTCATGTACGCAGAAATAAAGAAGTTTCAAGTCTGACTCCAAAACCGACCCATAAGTTATGCTTTGATAAATGGATTTCAGCTCATCATTCGAGTATATTTAATTTCAAAACTTCAGACCAAAGTGAATTGTCAAGTTTCATACAATCTTTTAAGTTTTCATATGTAGTTGAAAATCGGAAATAATTATTAACAGGAAGTATAATAACAAATTTATCTAAACTAAAATAGAAATTATTTTTATTATCCATAAAATCATTTTTAAAGCGATTAAATATTTCTTCCATCGCTGTATCCTCAGCATTTGATGTGTCAACATCAATCCCTTTGAAAACACTGTTATCTAGTTTTTTCTTAAATGATTCATCAAAAAGCTCATCAAGCGTTATTTCCCTGCCAGTTTTTAAATTAATATTTATAGCGTATATCATATTTATTCCATGTGCATTGCCTTTCGTAAATATAGAGCCTTCAAACTTAATACTGATTATACTGTTGCTTATATAAACAATTGAGTATTCAACAGACCATTCAGTACCATCATCAATATTTTCTTCGTCGCCAAATATTTCATAATAGGGTTTTAAGGCGGTATTTTTAATTTGTTCATTTATTTGCGTTTGTATCATTATGTCGTTTATACCCTTAATCTGTGGATAATCTATATTTATTCCTATTTGGCTTTTTGTATCCGTACGTTTGAAAACTTCTTTGTCGATCTCATAATTGAAACCGGAATACAAAGACGTTTTAATTTCTGATGAAGAATAAGCTATTTGGTCATTTATTTTTGGTGCATTATTACATGCTGAAAGGTTAATAATTAATCCCATTATTACACATAAAGCTAATTTTATCTTCAAAAGATTTCCTCCTTGTTAAAGGTGTCTTTGGGAACTAAAAAGTGATTATTCCCAAGGATGTTAACACAAAAAATGTGTATTATTTAATATTTGTAACCACTTTATTATAGTATATATCTGCCCTAACTGGAAAGGAGGCTTTATCATATTTGTTAACTATTTCAGACAGCTTATCAGGCTGTACATCTGGATGACTTGCTACTTCGTTTGCATTAGTAAATACACTCCAAAAATATGCTGCACTTTCCCAAGCGTATGTACTTGCAATTCGATTAGGTCCTTCTGACATAATGAGAAGATCATCAATACTTTTTTCCTTTCTTAAATAATCACTAAATTTTTGATAATTATACTCCCATGTCAAGTGTATATATCCAGCACCGATATATGGCCAATACTTTTGACCTTGCAAATATTCCTTTGATCCAATTTCTATTAAACCATCTCCATATCCGGTTTTGTACCAGTCATCAGATTCATGACTGGCTTGAGCAATGAAATGTCTGATGCTGTTAATATCTGTGATACCGTACGCTTCTAACACTCTATTTAGCTCTTTTACCATCTCTGGAGTTACTACGTCCTTACTCCAACCAATCGCAATAAGTTGCTCGGCGCTTACGTACTCCTTCACCGGCTCCTTACTTGTTCCTGTTTGCGGAACCTCAACAATCCTTATCAATCCACCATATTGGCAAACCAACATCGCACTATCTAATAACAGAGGTGCATAACCTTTTGCACATGTTTTTGCCATAATACTATGATCGACCTGTTTCCAGGCTGATCCCTCCGGCACCATTGGTACACATATATGTGCATAATTATTACATGATGCCTTTTTAGCCGCTTTGCCATTTTCACGGGTACCTACAGTCATTGGTAAACGTCCCGCATAATTAGATTCTGGACATAGGCAGGAGCCAAAATGATAAATATTGGATTTCCCGCTATCAATCGTCGTCATCACTGGTGGATTTTCTTTATATATCCCATGATCCTGGCTTGCATCCAATAAAGAATAATCGGTTCCATACGAACAGCTAAGTTTCGATCCTCGCAGAGCATATTGCTGTTTTGAAAAAATCTCATTATATTGCTGGTGTATATACATGAGCTCAAGATTCCACTCAGTATAGTTTTGTTATTTCTTAGACTTAATGAAATATTGACCCGGTTCCTCGTTTTCAGTTAACATTGGCTGAAGTTTCCCCCACTCCGTAATGAGAACATCTTCTTGCTTTTTTAACTTAAGTAAAATATCGCCTTCATTATATGTTTCAGGAATAGTACTATTACCTTCTTCATCTGTATAATAATCACAAAAAACAAACATGGTCTCTTCCCCATTACTCCATACTTTTGCTTTCAAACGCTTAAGAGTATGAAAGCCGTCAATTTTTATATGAGCATATAAACCATCATCATCATATAAAGAAATTGAATAGTCCATATTTTGGTTAGGTGGAAGATACTCATAAAACGAATAAGTTCCGACCCAAGAATACGACATATCATTGTTATGGTCAGGACGGTTGTCATACACAAAAAATAAAAACAGTGTTACAATAGTAAATATTAATAAACATAACAAACACTTTTTTCTCACGAAAATATCCTCCTAGTTGATATATTTGTTTCTTTCGTCAATTACCTTTTGTGTAGCCTCTTTCTTAGTTATTGTACCGTCACCGTTAGCATCAAGTCCCTTATTAGCCTCATACTTTTCACTTCCTTTTGTGTAAACAGCATCATTTTCTCCTTTACCAATATTGCTTGGTGCAAGGACTCTCATATATATATCACTCAAGGTTATCAATCTTCCTTTATAGGGATAAAAATATCCAAATACATAATCAAGTTGTTCGACTCCTGACATTTTTGCTAACTCCGCCGTTGTAGTATGTAAGTCTTTTGCTGTATCAGGCATAAACTGTACTAGCCCTGTCGCAGAACCTCCTGCCATATTTGTTTGTGATGGATTACAGCCATATGATTCAAATGCCATAACTGCCATTAAATCATCAGGATCAATCCCTAGCGATTTGGCAACTCCAGCTGCTTTATTCTTAAAATCTTGAGTCACATATTGCGATTTGTCCCAGTTATATTTAAAGTTATGCCCTGTAACAGGCTGAGGTAATTCTTTCAAAACCTCTTTTCCTACCCAGCAAACTTTGCTGACATCATAGTAGACTTTTATCCAAGTGCTATCCGAATCCTCTACTTTTTGTGTTTCTTTTGATTCATGAACTTTTACAATTGCTCCTGGTATAAAAACTCTATCTCCATCAATTTGTTGTCCATTGGGCGTAGCTCTTATTTTGAGTCTCTCATTAGCAAAATATTTATCTGCGATCTGCCCCGCCCCCTTAGTTGTCCCTGTTTGTGGAACCTCTACAATCCTTATCAATCCACCATATTGGCAAACCAACATCGCACTATCTAATAACAGAGGTGCATAACCTTCTGCACATGTTTTTGCCATGATACTATGATCTACCTGTTTCCAGGCTGATCCCTCCGGTACCATTGGTACGCATATATGTGCATAATTATTATAGGATGCTTTTTTTGCCTTTTTTCCATTTTTAAGGGTACCTACAGTCATTGGTAAACGCCCTTTATAATTAGACTCCGGACATAGGCAGGAGCCAAAATGATAAATATTGGATTTCCCGCTATCAATCGTCGTCATCACTGGTGAATTTTCTTTATATATCCCATGATCCTGGCTTGCATCCAATAAAGAATAATCGGTTCCATACGAACAGCTAAGTTTTGATCCTCGCAGCGCATATTGCTGTTTTGAAAGAATCCCATTATATTGCTGATGCATATACATGAGCTCAAGATACTGCTCCTGCTGTTCTTTCTCCTCATTTTTTTTATTATCACTGGCCCAGATAAAATCTCCAATCGTATTAAAAGTTGACATAACAGCCTCCATTCTGTTGTTAAACATCATTCCTGTATGTAATAACTCTATCTCCAATCGTATGAAACACTTATTCCTTTTTGGTTAAAATCACTTCTTTTAATTCAACCCCAGTTACTCCGCGCCGCAGCATGCTTTCCGCAAAATCTAAGGAAATAATGGTATGCCTTGTCAAAGAATCATGAATCCAGAAAATATTTTTATTAACATTCAGCGCTGTTTCTTCTTCAAAAAGTTTCCTGTTACATTTTCCTGCTTCAAACTCCTTATCATTCAGTTGAATACATTTACTTTCATCAAATACCGGCAAATAATAATTCTCTGCATTTGTGCTGCCCGCATCTAATAGAAAAAACTGTCGGTAAAAACAAAGATCACCATACATTTTTATTACATCCATTACCTTTTGTGAAATCAGTAAAAAGGGAGATGTGATAACATCCGTAAAAATTTCTTTTTCTGTCATGTCTAACAGGAGTAATTGACGCTCCGGCAATTTATAAAAAGAATCCAGTTTTATATCTCTTACATCAAAGCTTCCATACCAGTTTTTTAATCTCGGAGCCATATTAATTTGTGGTTTCTTCATAATTTCAAAATATTTCATTTTATTCTCTCCGCAGTATATTCGGCCATCAGTATCACATGAGCATAATCCGCTTCCCTTTCTGGTTGTATTCCTGAGATGCTGAATTGCGTTTTTTTCTATTCTTTATAATGTTTAAAAGCTCTTGATATAAATTCCAATTATTATCTGACGCGGAAGAGCTTTCATTCTTTATTTTAAGATATTGAACAATAGCATTTCGGCTTACCCTGCCATCATTGGTCAATATATTCATACTAAGAGTAATATCGAAAGGATCTAACATTTCTGTTTCCATCATTTCCTCAGCAAATTGTATCAATATTTCCGGACTAATTGTACTCCCACCTAAACTGGCAAAGGGTGTATGTATCCTATTAATGGTATCAAACTCTGTGGTATGATCCTGAAAATCTACGTAAACACTTCTTAAACGAGATCCTTCCTGTAATCAAAAGCTTCTCATATCTACTTGTAAACAAAATCACATTTCAATTCAAAGAATCAAGGTTGAATTTTAAATGAATGTATCCATCAAGTGAATCATCAAAAGGAATAGCCATGTAGGCAAACTGTTCATCTATTGCAAAGTTATATGTGCTTGTTGAATTATATATATTGCCTTCAGTATCCACATCTTTCAATTGTTTGAGGGCTTTGACAAACTCATCTATTACCTCTGGTTCATTACCTGCATAACCGCCTGTGTATCGTCCCTCAATCCATTCGAATTTCAGTGAGGTAATATCTCTTATCACACTATCCTTAGAGAAATAATCGGTAAAAGGAATAAGTTCACTATTATTTAAACTAATGGTAACGTAATTGGAAAAATGTGAGGGATTCGCCCCGCCAAAAAAATTATTACCTTCGTAATTCAAACTTATATATTTATCCCCAACATAAAGAATTTTGTATTCGATTTCACCGCCCCAGAATTCACTCGTTTCATTATTTTCATTTACTATATCATGAAATAACTTTAAAGTCTCATCAGAACTTCTGTTGTTTAAGGATTGCATTGCAACTTCCTTCAATTGTTTATTTATTTTTTCTTGTGTAGATATATCCTTCATATTAGATACTTGCGGAAACTTGATCAATGCATTTAAATATGAGTAAGAAGGGTAAGCAAAAACCCCTTCCTCTTTCTGATATTCAGCAGTAATTATATGCTTTTTTATCGTCATATTGTTAATGACTGTTTCATCGTCAACCTCCTCAATATAAGCCTTCTGGGAGCCATTATCCGAACATGCATAAAGGTTGAAGCATACTAGATAACAAACCAATATTATAATAATTTTCTTCATATCGCATACCACCTTCATAGAGGCTAAGACAACACAGTGCTTAACCTCCTTTTGTTAGTTTTTCATTATTCTGGCAATCCAAGAGTTTTACCAGTTAATATATTGTAAAACTCATTTATATATTTATTACGAGTTGGAAATGTAGCTACATCTTTTTGGTTAATAGCAGATGATATTGAATGCCAATCTTTCGTATCAGCGTATATATTCAAATCTTTTGTTTTCGGGTTTCCGCGGTTCCAAAACCATCCACAGGATTCCCACGCATATTTTCCAATATCAATAACACCTACATCACTTGGCTTGATATTGGGGATAGGTTGGTTATAAACGCCTCCTACCAGCCTGTATCCATCAATCATGATTTGTTGATCTCCAATATAGTTGGCAAACCTCTGATAATTATATCTACCTGTGAGGTGGAGATAACCAGAACCCCTGAAAATTTCACCATCATTGCCGCCTTGATTACCCAATATACTATTGTTCGAATATTTATTATTAAAATATACTTCTGGAGAACTACCAGAAAAACTTTCTAGCGTTCTTGCACCTGCACGGGATTCATGTTTTACTTGCCCCATAAAAAATGAAATTCTCAAATCAGTCGTGATGGAATAAGTCTCAAGCATCTTATTTAACTCTATGATATTGCTTTGACGTTCACTATTTGTATTTCCTATAAAAAAATCGAATTTATCTAATTGTTCTAAGGTGACATACTCCTTCAATATACCCTTAGTGGTTCCTGTTTGAGGAACCTCTACAATCCTTATCAATCCACCATATTGGCAAACTAAAACCGCACTGTCCAATAGCAGCGGTGCATAACCTTCTGCACATGTTTTTGCCATAATACTATGATCCACCTGTTTCCAGACTGATCCCTCCGGTACCATTGGAACACATATATGTGCATAATTATTATAGGATGCCTTTTTAGCCATTTTTCCATTTTTAAGGGTACCTACAGTCATTGGTAAACGCCCTTTATAATTAGACTCAGGACATAGGCAGGAGCCAAAATGATAAATATTGGATTTCCCGCTATCAATCGTCGTCATCACTGGTGAATTTTCTTTATATATCCCATGATCCTGGCTTGCATCCAATAAAGAATAATCGGTTCCATACGAACAGCTAAGTTTTGATCCTCGCAGCGCATATTGCTGTTTTGAAAGAATCCCATTATATTGCTGATGCATATACATGAGCTCAAGATACTGCTCCTGCTGTTCTTTCTCCTCATTTTTTTTATTATCACTGGCCCAGACAAAATCTCCAATCGTATTAAAAGTTGACATAACAGCCTCCATTCTGTTGTTAAACATCATTCCTGTATGTAATAACTCTATCTCCAATCGTATGAAACACTTATTCCTTTTTGGTTAAAATCACTTCTTTTAATTCAACTCCAGTTACTCCGCGCCGCAGCATGCTTTCCGCAAAATCTAAGGAGATAATGGTATGCCTTGTCAAAGAATCATGAATCCAGAAAATATTTTTATTAACATTCAGCGCTGTTTCTTCTTCAAAAAGTTTCCTGTTACATTTTCCTGCTTCAAACTCCTTATCATTCAGTTGAATACATTTACTTTCATCAAATACCGGCAAATAATAATTCTCTGCATTTGTGCTGCCCGCATCTAATAGAAAAAACTGTCGGTAAAAACAAAGATCACCATACATTTTTATTACATCCATTACCTTTTGTGAAATCAGTAAAAAGGGAGATGTGATAACATCCGTAAAAATTTCTTTTTCTGTCATGTCTACCATAAGTAATTGACGCTCCGGTAATTTATAAAAAGAATCCAGTTTTATATCTCTTACATCAAAACTTCCATACCAGTTTTTTAATCTCGGAGCCAGTTTAATTTGTGGTTTCTTAATGATTTCAAAATATTTCATTTTATTCTCTCCGCAGTATATTCGGCCATCAGTATCACATGAGCATAATCCGCTTCCCTTTCTGGTTGTATTCTTCAGATGCTGAATTGCGTTTTTTTCTATTCTTTATAATTTTTAAAAGCTCTTGATATAAATTCCAATTATTATCTAACACGGAAGAGCTTTCATTCTTTATTTTAAGATATTGAGTAATAGCATTTCGGCTTACCCTGCCATCATTGGTCAGTATATTCATGCTAAGCGTAATATCGAAAGGATCTAACATTTCTGTTTCCATCATTTCCTCGGCAAATTGTATCAATATTTCCGGACTGATTGTACTCCCACCTAAACTGGCAAAGGGTGTATGTATCCTATTAACGGTATCAAACTCTGTGGTATGATCCTGAAAATCTACGTAAACACTTCTTAAACGAGATCCTTCCTGTAATCGAAAGCGGCAAAGCTCCATTTCATCAGAATCATATGGATTTTCAGTTAAATATATATTTGTTTTCCCGCAGATCGCTCCATTTTCTTTGGTTTCATTTAAAAATCTCACCATTAAATGCCTTAGTCGATCCTCTGGGTAACATTCCAAAGTATATGGCGTTTCCATAAAATATAGATTCTCATTCCAGTAAATAATCCCACTATTTATCGTCAGCTGGTTCTCATCCCATGACAGTTCGCAGCCATTTACTATTCCATTTCCATATCCTTGAAACAACAGCTTCGCATAACGCCTGGGATAATCTCTTAATTGCTCCAGCATTTCAGTCTTTAATAAATGCTTCTTTTCAAATTCCGGATATTCATAGTAAAACATCGCACCCCTCCCGTCAACACAATGCAATTTCATCCATAACCATGGTTTCTTCAACACCAATGATTCCAAAATGATATTTATAATAAATATCTACATTTCCTGCCATATCCAAAAAACCAGAAATCAAAAACCGCAGCTTTTTCTCCAGCTTCTCTTCTCTTTTTTGACTAATATAAACCAAAATTTCACTTGGCGCTTTATTATTATGATAAACGATGTTTTCCGGGATCAGCGCTTCCATCATCTCCCGGAAGATATCAACGGAACATCCCGTCTGATATTGTCGCAGCATTCCACTCAGAATGATTTGCTGCTCATCAATATCAAATAAGGAAATCGCTTCCTTTACCAATGCCCCACTCCTGCCTAGTTTGATATCCTGTAACAGCAAGTTTTTATAATACTCCTCCCTAGTCATTCCCGACAACACATCATTGCCGGCCAGCTGATGCAAAATCAAATTAGTAAGGCTCGCCCGCAGCTCGCTTCCCTGATGATAATCTGGCTGATACAGGTCTTTAAATATTTCAAAAAAACGATAGTAAGGATTTATGTTGATTACCTGCCCCGTCTCAAGACTGTTTTGATTCATATAATTGTTGGAAATTTCCATATATGCACTGAAAACCTTTGGTACGCAGAAATGTAGATTTTCTTCCGGTATTCCCTGGTTTCTTGCTTGAATCATAGCTTCCCATAGATAATTCATTCTAACCTTCCTCCACATTCACATTCAGTAGATATAATTCCTGAACCTCAGAAACAGCAAAACTAATCAAATCCCGCAGGAGCTATCTTGTTTTCCCTTTTTCATTTGGGTAAAAAATCAAAAGCGTTAACGGCATCTATTTACCTGATTCTATGAGCTAAGATGATTTTGCCCCATATTCCTATGAGAATAGTACCTTTATACAAAAGCACACATTATCTGCCAATTGGATAAAAATATCTTTTGATATTCGGATTTTTTTACCTTCATTTCAACCTGCTTATAAGACAATTCTTTGAAGTATTCTAATCTTTCAAAGCTGACTAACGTAAAAAATCCAAGTGAAATATCGCCTATAACATTGTACCTTTCTGCTCCATCTACCTGAATAATCTCAATTTCAACAAACTCATAAAAGCCCGGAAAATTTAGAGTTCGTTCAAAATCTCCTCCAAATGTATAATCCTTAAGTAATTTATAATGCCTGATAAAAAGAACTGTATCCATCTTCGTGTTCAATACGTTTCAATTCCAAATTTTCATCTTTATAGTGCAATATTCAAAGTGCTGTTTCTCTCCGCAGTTTTTGTCAAATTCACAGGTTAGGTCGCTCATTATGCCGATAGATACCTAGATTTAACATTTTTTATAGCATTATAAGTAGCGATATGGCAAAGTTGTATTTATTTATCACGAAAAAAATTTTTAGTTATATGTTCTTTTATATCTTCATACTTTAATTCGATTTCAAAGTGGTCACCAGCGGTATGAGACGTGGCGAAACTTAATCCCAGACCATCATTAGTAAAATAGCTATAACAATCATCGTCAAATTCAGAATCTGCTTCCCTAAAGAGATCTAAAAGATAATTGTCATCATGCTCAAGAAAATCATTGTAAACAATTGCCCACACTGAATTCTTGTCAATATAAGAATTCAAAGTCTTTCTAACCATATTAACAAAATTATTATCAATGCTAATGACATCACTAAGCCTTACTCGGTTGCCGCTATTAAGGTCAATATTCATAGTCGTAAATATTGACCTTGGATAAGCGGCCTCTTTCAGAATTACATCTCCTGTGAAATTAACACTTAAATAATTATCGCTTTGATATGAAATATTGTTATCTAAAGAAATGCTAATTCCTTCAGTATTATACTTTTCGTTACCCGAGAAATCAGCTAATTCCTGAAATGCCATACTCTTAAGTAAATCATTTATTTTTTTTTGTTTTTCAGTATCTTGCATTCCTGATACACTTGGGTAAGAGATATTGATGTTTTGTTCTTTATAGTTAACGTTTTCAATAGGATAGGCATTAATATGGGCATCGGTTTCACTTTGAATAACCAACTTGCCACCGGAGCATGATAATAGTAAAAAAAGTGATATAGCAATAAATAGTATTTTAAGTCTCATTCTAACACCTCTTTTCAAGGTCAAATTCATCAACAGTTCCATATTTTTGAAGTTGATCTATGTTATAACATTATGTTATTGCACTCATAACTCAGACCTAGTTTAATAAGAGCCCAAAACTTCATTAAACCGTTTTTGTCTATCACTCCATTCTCCAGGATCTTTAGTCGAATTAGCATTCCCCCGATTAACGGCATTAGATACGCGTTTAACAATCATCATTGTATCTAGCTTATCACTTTGTCCATCTTGAATAACTTGATTAACATTATTGTTATTCCAATAATACCCCGCGGCTTCCCACGCATATCTTTGAACAATATAATCTGCTCCCTTTTCCATAATTTGAGCATCGTGTCCATATTTACTAGTAATGTAGTCAGAGAATACTTGATAATTATATCGCCCAGTAAGCTGGATGTAGCCCGCGCCTCTAAACTTGTAACCGTCTCCAACCTGAGTGTTTCCTAAATTTTTACCTGTAGAAGTATTTGGTTCATATTTTTCACAGTACTTTTTCACAGCCTCCACACTAAGCCATCCTGCTTCTGTAAGTGCTAGACGGGATTCATGTATGGTTACAGCGAGAAACATTTGAATTTCCAGTTCTGACGTTATGTTATATGTTTGTAAAACCCTGTTTAATTCACTTACCATAGGGTCAGTAACAGAGTTTGCTTGAAAATGACCAGTTGCCTTCAAAATACTTTTTAACTGCTCTATGGTAACGGTCCCCGTCTCCATAGCCGTCCCTGTTTGCGGAACCTCTACAATCCTTATAATCCCACCATATTGGCAAACCAAAACCGCACTGTCCAATAACAATGGCGCATAACCTTTTGCATACGTTTTTGCAATGACACTTTGATCCACTTGTTTCCAAACCGACCCTTCCGGTATCATTGGAACACAAATATGGGCATTATCATTACAGGGTGCCTTTTTCGCCTTTTTTCCGCCTTCTCGGATTGCTGGCGTCATTGGTAAACGTCCTTTATATGTTGATTCCGGACATAGGCAGGAACCAAAATGATGGATATTGGATTTCCCGGTATCTATCGTTGTCATCACCGGCAAATTTCCCTTATATATTCCATGGTCCAGAGTTAAGTCAAGCAAAGAAGATTCCGTACCATACGAACAGCTAAGTATTGAACCCCGCAGAGCATATTCCTGTTTTGAAACAGCCCCATTGTACTGCTGATACATGTACATACGTTCCAGGTTCTCTTCATCCAGTTTTTTCTTTTCATCCTGATTATTCATCTTATCACTTAGCCAGATTAAATCTTCTGTTTTATTTTTATCCATGACAATCTTCTTAATCTTGCTAATTATCACTCCTTCAGGCAGATGTGATCGTAGCTCAGCCTAAATCATGACTTCCTATCGTTCATTCCAATTTCCCTCCGCACTCATATTCAGGATATAGTTCCTGAACCTCCGAAACAACAAAACTCATCAAGTCCCGCAGGAGCCATGAAGCTTTCCCTGCATCATTAGGTTTAAAAATCAGAAGTAACTGCTTATTCCGCTTGTCCTCCCGAATCTCATCTTTCAGGAAAGGATTCATGGAATAAGTTTCTGTTAACAGCTCTGATCCGTCCAGAATTTTACAGCCTAAATATTCCAGATAATCCTCCAAATTAAACCCCAGAATAACTCGTTCCAGCTCCGTTTTTGTTTTTACAACTTGCCCGTTTTTCCTCTGGAATCGTTCCGCAAACCCGTCCACCCGAAGATTTCCCATAGCCGGATATGTATATTTTGAGATTTTCCCCTCTTCACCATTTCGGATACTATAGACATTCCATTCTTGTGATTTCTCCTTCGGACTAATCAGCATAATCTTCTTTCCATTTTGCCTTACACCGGTAATTCCCAATGTGCCTTCTACCATGTACACAAATTCCTCTCCATAATCAGCAATCGAAATCTCATGTTCATAGCTTTTATGGTCCTTACAAGCCAGGGGAAATCCAACACTATCCAGTTTAAAATGCCATACATTCCAAATTGGAATCAAATCATAGCACACAGAAGAGGTCAATTTTCCCAAATCGACATGAAATGATTGTATCATCTCCTTTTCCTGGCACATCGTTGGAATCTGTACTGCGTATACATCCACCATCTTAAACAGATACGGACAGTTAACCGTCTGCCAGGGAATCCCATTCTTTATAAACAGATGATAGAACTGCTCTACCTTTTCCAAATAGCTTTTGTTTTGTTCCAGAGAAAAGGAAACTTCATAATCTTGATCGGTTCGAATTGTTCCCAAAGCTTGATGATGGTTTTTCATCAGGTTTTGGATATCCAGATAATCACATTTCAAGAATACTGTTCCAAGGAAACACCTACCATCCTCTGCGATTTCCTGCCGGACATCTTTTACTGTTATTTCCCTCTCCTTCCAATCCTGCTCCTGTATCACAGTCATAAAATGATGAGTTGGATCAAGAAACTTTCGCTCTACCAGACCGGTTTTAATTAAGTATTGATTCACATCATATGCCAAATCGTTCATCACACGGTCTTCCAGTCGCTGATACATTTGCTCATTCGTTCCATAAAGGGATAAAAATACCCCTTCCATAAGCTCTTTCAATATAATTCTTTCTTCAAGACTGCTGATCGATTGTATCTCGTTCCGTATCATCTGCTTCATCTGTTCCTGCTGGCTCATAACAACTATTTCCTCCCATCAAAGAAGTTGTTCTCCCATGTGTCGTCTTCAAAATCAAAGAACAACTGTTTTCCTCTGTACAGCAATTCATTCTCTCTCCGTATCGGAAGAACAACAAATCCCCATTGCCGTCGGTCTACCCAGATAAAAAACTTCATTTCTCCTTCCAGAATCGCATCTGTTTCGTCTTGAATTACAGTACCGGAATATTGCTGATCAATTTCCTCCTGTGTCGTCTGTTCAAACTCATGAAAGCCACTTTCATAATGACAGGTTTTTAGATGCTCCCCGGAACGATCCAATAAATGAATATCTAATTGCCTCCCTATCATAAACCGGGAGATGCAGCCAATATGTCCCTCTTTGTCCGTACTGCGAATCAAAGTCTGCGGTTTATTTTCATGAGTATATACCATGATCTCATACGGCAGTGCCCCTACATTGTGACTGGAGCTGACATTCATATAACCAACCTTATGATTAAAAAAGTATGATAAAGCCCCTTCTAAACAGCACATTTTAAGCTCACTTCCATCGGTTTCTTTGTTACTTCGTTGAATCAATATTCCAGGTATATATTCTTTCAAAGCTTCTTCAAATAAACGCGATCTGCATGACTGACCAGTTAACTGAATCATATCATAATGCTGCAGCTCATCGCCAATGAATTTTGATTTTAAAAATCGTTCCATTAGCTGATAAATGTCTGGCCGAAGGAGATCCTCTATCTCATATAAATACAAACGAAAACGAATACTCTTTTCCAAACGTTTCATCTGCTCTCCCTGGACAATAGAAATCTTCCATTTATCCAGAAACAGTTCATTTTCTTTATCAGTTCCAATCCACATTTCATATCGGCCCTGATGTTGAAAAAACATCTTCTTTATCTGCTCTGCCAGCTCAAAAAGATAGTAGTAATTATTTTTCACGTAAAAGTAAGTTGTCCGATCTTTTTCTTCATAATTTTTAAATAATGCCGGAAGCAGATATTCTGCATTATCATATTCCATTTCCCAATTTTCTATGGTTTTGGCTCCTGATCCCATCAATTCCCGGCAAATTTTCACTTTTAAAAGCTGCAAAATACGGTATGTAAGGTTATTACCGCCAAAATTAGTATCTCCATTCTCATAGCTGGTTTCCAAATTAATCGTATAGGATACACGATTGCTCTGTACCCGGAAACGTCCGGAAGTCAAATCAGTTGTACCTCCGCCGCAATCAATAATGAGCGCATGATACCAATGATTTGGTTCATACTGTCCCTTCGATAACAATTTATCTACATTGGAAAAGAGAACTGCCATCCCTTCATCCAGACTACAATCAACTATGACATCGGAAATCAAACCGTCAAACAGTTTTTCAAACTTCTCTTTCTGTCGAACCGGTGCCAGAAGCTGAATGGCTCCGAATTCACACTTAAACTGTTTACGGGCCAATTCCAACAAGTAATTAAAAAATGCTCTCAGCATCTCTTTGCGGCATACTTCCACTTTTATACCATTGTTAAGTATCACTCGTTCCATCCGGTCTGGATCGCTAATCCAGCGTTTAATATCATAAAACACGGTTACATCCTGATCCTGATAGTTATTCTGAGTCAGAATCATCGCTTCATAACCAAAGACGAAACTTAATCCCTCCTTATTCGTACCAGCGATCCCAACCACACTTGGAATGACATATCCATCACGGCAGGCAGCGATTTTCCTGCTTCCATCTGGCAGACACATTCCCATCGTAGTGTTACAACTGCCAAAATCAATAATCAAAGGGAGCTCTGTTTTCTCAATTGTTTTTACTTCCAGTTCCAGCAAAGGGATTCGGATTGCCCGAATCGTGCCCGGAAATGAACTCTCCAATTCCCAATATTGTTCATATAAATATTCCGAATGCTGCGCTGATGGAAAATACAAAAAAGAGTACTGATGCTTTTCCGCATATCGTACTTCAACATCCTTACCTTTACAAATCCAGAACTTCCCATCGATTACCCTGATATAACAACAGGTATAAACTTGAAGGCTTTCATCTACCAACAATAAATTCCCTTCATAAAGTTCGTGATCTGAAGAGGTAACTTGATATCCGTCCAGCTCATCCATTGCCATGTTGTGATACAAAACAACACGGGCGGGAACTCCGAGCCGATTATTATCGGTTATCTGTAATGGCTTTTCTTGAAGCAGATTCTGCAATCGCTCCACTCCCTCCTTACAAAAAGCTTCAATATGCCGATACTCCTTTCGTCCCCGAAAGCGCATAATCAGGCGGATGAATCCCTCCTTGTCAAAGGAAAAGCTAGAAGAAGATACCAATCGTTCATTCCGGCAAATTTCCCGAAGCTGAAACGTAGTCATTTGCTCCAACTGACTTTGCTTATAAAAATACTTATTGTCATCTTTTTTCTTTCCTGGATTTAGTCGGTAAGTATATTGACTCATTAATCTGTCTCCTCCCGGTCCCCCGGACCGGTTTTCTTATTCAGGCTGGCTTCTTTCTCTGCCTTCTCAGATTCAGCAGTCGCAACACGGGCTGCAAGCTCCTGTGCCGCCGATTCCTCAGCTGCTTTCTCTTCCGCTTCTTTTTTGGCTTCCGATTCTTCCATTGCCACAATTCCTGCTTCCGCCGCCTTAATCTTGTCTTCTATGGCATCACTCAATTCAATCATTTCCAGCCGATCATAAATGGATTGAGCTGTACGATAAAAAGTAATAGCATGTTCATACTTCCCTTCCTTCATCAAATCGTTTGCTGTATTTTCTAAGTCAATCGCATTCTTTTGGTCGTTGTTTTTCTGTTGATTCTCTATTTCCTGAACCGTCGCCTGAGATTCCTTCTCTTTATCTTCCTCTTCTTTGACTGCCTGTGCCACCGCTGATGCCTCAGATGCCAGCTTTTCTTCTACTGCCAATTGTTTCTTCAGTGCTTCTTCTTTATTTTGTTTATCATATAAAGCCGTTGCTTTCTCTTTTGCCCGCTTATAAGCCTCAACCGCTCCATTTAAATCTTCATATTCTTCTCTGATTTCCCCAATGGCAATCCAATCATAAACTTCAATGTAGGCTTTTGCATCTGCCAGTTGCGATTCAATATATTTTTTTCCGACATTTCCTGCTTTTACGGATAATTCCCTTGCCAACAAATATAAATCCTGTGCTTTTACGTATTCTCCTGACAGCATTGCTTCATCTGCCAAATTGATCTGCTCTGTAAGTTTTAAATACTGATTCGCCTCTGTCAAATCTTCTTGCTTGTTTAATTCAGATGCCAGTTTTTTCGCCTCAGCATATTCTTCCGATGCTTTCTTATAATTATCGTATTTAAGATATTCTTCTCCGCTTACCATGTATTGTTCGAGACTGGTTTCTTTGATTTTCAAGTTCCGATACCGCAGATACAGCATCACAGAAATCATACCAATTACTAACAAAACAGGCAGTGCTATCATTAAAATCTGCTTGATGGATATCTTCTTTTTCGGGGATTGATACACTTTAGTTATGAAAGTAACTGCCAGGGAATAATTATCAATTTCCTGTTCTTCTTCCTGGCACCCCAGGATATGATCCTCTGCCCGTTCCAAAATATCTTGCGGCTCTGTTGCATCTTTAATAAATCCCATCAAATCTTCATCGCTGCAATTTTCCCATACTCCTCGGGTTAACTGAGCCAGAATATCTCCATCTTCCAGTTTGATTTTTGCAGAAACAACCACTTTTGGAGTTCCACGCTCGCCTAAGTATGAATAAAGATTATTGCGTTCCTGGTGTATCGTCGCCTGATCCATCGGCAATTTTTCTTCTTCTATCAAATTCTGTGTCAAAGACTGATCTTTTGTTTGAGTAAAATATCTGCCATTGCGAATTAAATAAAAGCGGCTGTTTCCGGCATGGCAAGAACACACCTTCCGATAATCTGTCACTACCATAACAGCGGAAGCCTTTAGTCGTCTGCCTTTCCGTGTTTTGTCAAGTTCCCGGTGAGCCTGCATCATATAATGCTTCAACGTACGTGCTCCCATGGTGGGATGTTCTCCAAAACTCCGGATCAAGCTTTCCACAACAATTCTGGCACTATTTGCTTCCATGTCTTCATCCAGGCTGTCTGCCATGACATAACATGCAAAGTCATCCATTTCTACATAACCAAAGTAATCCCGGTTGGACAGCTTGTGTCCTTCTTGAGACAGGTGCCTGGTCTGAAACTCAGAATTGACTTTTCTCATGATGTACCTCCGTTGCCAACAGTAAAACACTTCCGTTTTCTTTATCCTGTGCTTCTTTCTTTTCCGTTCCCTCTATTATGCTGCCAGCTTTCTCTTTTAGTGTTACTTCTTTTAAAAGAATCTCTTCTATATCCACCCAAGATAACTCTTCGTAGATTCCTTGGCTGAGCATCACGATAAGGTCGCCCGGTTGCAGAGATATGGGCGGTTTGCAGATTTCTATTTCATGAAATCCGTCTTTACCCAGATAATTCCATATCTGTGTTTCTGTCTGACTCCAGATTGTTTTGTCTCTTGAGAGACACCCTTCCTGGTATGCTTTTCGTGCAAGTACATCCAGAGTCTGCCCTTCACTTAAAGGAATCAGCTCCTCATTTCGCAGCAATGCGATCCTGATATTTCCTGCAAGGGCGTAATAGAGATGCGTTTGATTAACAAAGAGCACTGCCATACTGGCACCGCCGCGGCGTTCTCCAATTGTTTGTTGTATCCGCCGATGGGCTTCTAAAAAAGCAGTCTGAAACAGATATTCCGGATTATGTAATGTACGATATGATTCAAATGCATCTAAGGCTGTATCAACTGCAATCTGGGCCGCTACTTTTCCTGTATTCTCTTTCCCAATACCATCTGCCATAACAGCAGTAATACCTGCCTCATTCTGAAAAACCTGCACATAGTCCGATTGAATTTCTTTATTTCCAGTCGTTTGACTAATGAACCAACCGATTTCTTCATGCCTTACGTTTCGGATTTTTATTGTAAGCCGAAACCAATATAAAATACAAACCAGCAGGCAAATTGAAACCCCTGCCAGTAAAAACCATTCAATTACTGTCATCACGCTTTATCATTCCGTTCCCACACAAAATTTTCTCCACAAAAAGTAACATATACAAAAACACTGCAGCCCATTTCAATTTTATCATAAGACTGAACCTCAGTCGGAAGGTATACAGCCTCTCCGCCCAAATACACTAATCCTTCGGAATCTCCTGGCAAGAGCATCGTTTTATCATTCTTTGGATCATATACCAAAACGGCATGGTTTTTTCGGTTGATCTGGTTATCTCCCAGAATCTGTATATCCATATCATCGCTTCGGCCAATAAAATTTTTACCGCTATGCACTTTATAATCCATACCAACTCTGGTACCTTCAATGCATACCAGCCAACCACATACCGGTTTGATTTCCTCTTGTAAAAGTTCGACTGGAGGTTCAAATCCTTCCGGTTTCTCAATCCCCTCCTCTTCCTCCAATTTCATTTTACAATAAGGGCAAATCTTTCCATAGCGGATTGCATTGTACACGTGACCTGATGGGCATTTTACTAGACTCATCTTCTCCCTCTCCTTTTAGCTTTAAGTAAATAACAGTTTTGTTTTAGCTATATATATTACATCACCGGCAGAGATTTTACAGGGACGGCTTGCTGCCACCTGATAGCACTTTCCATCATCCACCTTTTGGATTTGTATTCCATTTTGAGAGCCTAAATCCTCAATATACCAGGAATCCAGGCAATAATTCATAACTGCATGTTGAATGCTGATAAGAGCACTGTATTCACAATCACCCAAATCCACATCCACTTCCGCATCTTTATATGTTCTTCCAATAATTACCGCAGTCTTGTCAGTTAAATCCCAAGATCGAATTGGCTTTTCATCTTCATTGAGTAAAATCAGCTCATGAATCATAAAAACAGCCGCAGCATGTTCTTTAAAAGCCTGTTCATCTTCTCCTCCTAGTTGTTTCATACAATCCATAAGGAAAAAAATTATCATGAATGCTGCTGCAATGAAACTGATTAATATGACCTGCATTGGCAACCTAAAATTCCAAACTGATGCCGCCAATGAACAAGACATAATTATAATCGCAAGATCGAGCCAAATTTTTCTTCTTCTGAGTTCTTTCATCCCCATTCCCGCTCTCCTTACTTTTTCTGTCCAAAATAAGTTGCAAATAACTCTTCCACATTTATGGGAGCATTTGCTCTTTTTGTATTTATTTGCTGACTCTGTTGCATGTCCATACCTTCTTCAACTTGAAATCCGAAAAAATGTTCAAACAGTGCCGTATTCGGATTTTTTGTCCCCTTATCCACATTTAATTGCCTATGTTTGTCTCTGTTCTTTTCCTTCCGTAAACTTTCATCATATTTTTTTCGCTTTTCCTTATCTCCCAGCACATCATAAGCTGATTGAATTTCATACATTTTTTCTGCTAACTTACAGTTGTCTTTCACCGCATCTGGATGATATTGCTTTGCTAATTTCCGATAAGCTGCTTTTATCTCTTTGTCGCTTGCCTGTGATAAAACCCCTAAGATTTTATAATAATCCGCCATCCTCTTTGTCTCATTTCTCAATTTTTATCCCGCTTATTGACAAACAAGGGCTGCCACCAGACAGCCCTTGCTCATTTTCCCCAAAGGCACCCTGGGGATTTCTTTCACTATGCGCTATATCCGCCTTCTACAGCAACCTGTGACATTTTATCCTTTTTCTGCTTAATTACCAAGCGAAATGTGCCTATGCCTTCTACATCACCATAATTTTCATTATAATCAACAATAAAAGCATTTGGATATGTATATTTTCTTACCACCTGAGAGGCTGCAATGACTTCAATTGTCACAGTCCGATAGCAATCTGATTTTTCTGCTGGCACTAATGACCATAAACCCAACTGTTTGGTAGCATCAAACGGGTCTCCATCCACAGCGGTTAATATCTTCCCCACAATTTCCACTGTACTTCCCATATCAGTGGAACGAGCATTGGAGTCCACCGGAATATCTGTTTTGAATTTCACACCGGTAACACTTGTTGTTCCTAATTCAATTGTTGATGGTCCATCAACTTTTAATGTAAATCCCATAATTTATCTCCTTTTCGTTTTCATTTGTCTGATCCAGTTTCAATTAATTAACTATTCGCCACTAAAACCGCCTTCAAATTTCAAGTTGGCCATCTTGTCTTTCTTCTGCTTCATTAATAGACGAAAGATTCCGATCCCAGTTTCATCACTAAAATCTTCTTCATATCCTACCACGAAAGCGTTAGGGACTGTGATCTGTCTGACAATCTGAGATGCACTAACTACAGTAATCTCCACATTGCGGTAACAATCGCTATTCTCTGCCGGAACCAAAGACCATCTGGCTATTTTACTGGTGTCATCAGCAGTTTCTCCACCAATTGCTGCCAATATCTTTCCTTCCACCAATACAGTAGATCCTAAATCTGTGGAACGAGCGTTAGAATCGTGAGGAATATCGGCGCCAAATTTAATTCCTGTAATACTGGTTTCCACTAAGTTAATGGTTTCGCTACCTTCAATTTTCATTCGTAATCCCATATTTTTGTCTCCTTTTTCAATTTTTATATGACAAAACATCCCATCATCAGCTTACTAGTCCGGCTTTTCTGGTCAGTTCTACCTTTAGATTTTTTGTGGTATTACTGAAAGTTACTTGAACATTACAGATACTGTTCTTTTCATCAATACTAAAACTCAATTCATCACCATCTTGTAAAATAGAATTAATATACTGACGATTTGTATCCCATTTACTCTTCTGACTGCTTGGATTATTACTAAAGAAATTTAAAATTTTATCCTGCTTAAAGTCATTGCTATAGAACCGGAGCATCCTTTCAATATAGGTTACTACCAACGTCTTATAAATCGGTTCAAATTCACTGCCATTACTAAGCAGGTTTCTCGCCTTATATACCATAATGTTACGGATATCTCTGCCCTTGTACTGGGCATTATCAGATGTAAATACAAAACCAAAGCCTGTATTATTAATAGAATTTTTAATCGTACTGGTAAAACCAGAAATCTCTTTTGTCATGCTGGTAGCTGCAAGCAGTGCATTATCCCCGCCTTCAATATCAAAGCGCACACCAGGATAATCTTTACTTGTATGATTAAACCGCTGCTTTAGGTATTCCGGGCACTGCCATGCTGCTGCAATACCAGCTGCACCATAGGCCGCACCAACATAAATACCCTCCAGCCACATTTTCATAATATCTTCTTTTTCTTGCGATAAGATAGCACTGCCATTTTCATTAAGAATCATTTTGCTGTCCAGAATTAAACCAGATTTATCTTTTGGAATAATTGTCATATTCGGAATACATGGAACAATAAATTCACTGTATTCCTGCTTCATCAGAGGGGTACATTTATCTTTAAATGATGCTACTCCTTCGGTGGCAATATAGTTAAAGGTGGTTTCTTCGCTGGTTGCAAAGCTAAAAAACGTAGTAATCCGGTACGGAGAAATTGCACTCATAAGAGCTGCAAGACTTTCCATCGAATTTGTACCATCTCTTTCCACTTTTTGATTTCCTGCAAAACGCAATCTTTGAAGCTTTCCACCGCCAGATATATTCATTTCCACATCTGGAACGATACCAAACCATAATGTATTCTCAAATTCATTTTTATCATTGGTTGTGTTTAAATAGGTTAACAGTTTTGGTAAGTTACTGGACTTTACCAACAGTTCTAAACTAATATTAGCGATCAAAAGCTTAGGCTGCATCCCCTTTTCTTTTACCCGATACTGGTCAAAGAATGATTTTACTCCCAGGATCTTTTCGATCAATGGTTTTACAGCTTTGACAAAATCATCCTTACTTTTTTTATAGAATTCGAGATAATTGTTATAGTTCTTTACCTCTGTTCCCAAGTCTACATTACTCTCCATCGTAGATACCAGAGGGCAGAAAGTTCTTACTACCAGATTTCTTACATAGTCAGAATGATTTTCGTTTAATGAGTCATAATCCTCTTGAAACACTTCAATCAGGCTGGTATTGATCTTATCGTCAACCACTGCAAGCTGAGTGCCAGCTTCCTGTTTCATTTCTAAGATTTTAAGCTCTCCATCATCTCCCATACTGAGTAGCCCAGCTTTAAATGTCTGGTCTCCCTGCTTATCCTCTCCATCCCCCAAAAGTAAACGGGTTTTAATGTCAGAAATAGCGAGTGGAAGCATTGCTAATACATGATTATAGTTTTTACTTGCCTGCTCAAACTGGTAATTCAGTTTATCTCCCAAATCAAGGCGCTTGGGATCACCCTCTTCCAGCTCCATATACTTTCCATAGGTATATTGGATTTCTCTCCTCACTTGACGGATATCCTCCATAACCTTCTTAGGTGAAATCATATCCAAAACATTGCCAAATTTAAAGTCCACATTAGCAACGCCCTGAGCCCCTTTTGCATCCTGAAGAGTTACCAGCATATTCAATAAGTCATTATCTAAATTCAGTGGAATCTCTGTAATACAGTTTTTCGGAATGTTTTCCGGCTTTACCAGATTGTATTGAATACTTCCGGTTGCCGCATCAGTCCAGGAATACACAACCGGATTAAATTTGCCGAAGAATTCTTCCAGACTTTCCACTACCAATTCCTCATTGATTTCTTTAATTTTGTCATCGTCCAAACTGGTTTTACCTCTTACATCGCCAATCATCGTCAGCAAATTCAGTTTCTCCGGATTGACTTCGGCAAACAATATTGTACGATTTGTTTGTGTTATTGTTTCCATTGGCCCTCTCCTTTTTCATTTTTATTATTGAATTACCGATATGTAACGTAATTCCAGATCATAAGCACCATCTTCAGATGTAATATAAATTACGTCGCCAAAACTTATGCTGTACTGGATTTTTTTACATACGATAGAATTCCCAATCATAATAGTCGAATCCGATGAATGAAACAGAACCATTTTCCGTCCTTCATCTGCTACTAAATACACTTTTTCCAGGTTCAGCGCTGCTGCTACGGCCGGATACTCTCTCAACAAATCACCTAAGCACAGTTTGTTGTCCTTTACTTTATGCAAATGAAATACTAATGGCGGAATTTCATCCATACCCTCAGGCAGCATAGTAAAATAAGCATCTAGTCTGCCATTGAAACGATTTGAAGTTTTTTCTCTGGTAATCTGAATAAGCTCTGTTTCCTGATTAGGCTTATGCCGATTATGCTGAAATATCCCAAGTGTGATTCCAACGATCAAAATGATACTCACAATCAGCCACCAATAAGCCTGCCAGAGTGACAGCACTTGAATTGAAATCGGATAGGTGAATATAGATTCTCCATCAGATACCAGAATTATTGCAGTTTGAAGTCCTGGCTTTATGGATTTGATTGTAAGAATATTATTTTCTAAAAGTAGTTCGCAGCTCTCTCCTGCATCTGTTTGAAGTGAATATTCCAAAGTATCATTTTCTGCATCTGTGAAATATTCATCCAAATTCCAGGTATCACCTTTGCTTAGAATTGTATATTCCCTTTTTGGAAGGTTTCCCGACGGCGGGGTATTATGTATCTGCACTTTCGTATAAAACTGATAATTCCCCAGTTCATCTGCCAACTGACCTTCTACCAAATATTCATTGGAATTCGCAAATTCCAACGCACCCTGTAAGTATCCGTCTTTTATCTGTGTAAACTGGCTCTGCGGGGATATGTTCCATTCTAAACTTTGATAAAATGCTTCATCTTTAATAATTTCTCCATGGGCATTTTTAAAATATACCTGATATGGGATCTGCTCATTTCTTGCAGCATCAGTTTGTATGTTTAATATTGGTTCCAGATTTCGATAACCGATCACGTAAACCTTAACTGCCTGCCCATCCATAGTCTCAGTATTTATTGTCAAATGACGAATATTATGATCAATATCATTGCCAGTTATTTTTCCAACAGCATAGTAAGTCATAGCTGCAATAGAAATCTGTTTTTCACCATATAAGAGTTCTGTTGTACCAAGCTTTTGCGGAGAGATAAAAAGAACTACTATTTCACTTAAATAGTCTTCGTTTATAATAAAGTCGATCTCTTGTTTTCCCTGCGCATAAATGCTTGCAGACACTTGCTGGATTTTATAGGCCAGATTATCACTTAAAATTCCATATAAAATTTCAATGAGAAGATCCGGGTTTTGAGCCGAATAGCTTTGTGCTCCTGTTTCCTTGGCAATCGTTTGTAGGATTGCTGAACTTCCATCATACTCTCCAAAAGCAATTGTATAGATAGGAACCTGCATTTGCTGACAGTTCTGAATAACACTAGCCACGTCCTCATCAGATTGTGCTTCTATTCTTCCAGTTACAGATCCCCGCAAATCGGTTTCTCCATCAGATACCAAAACAATAATGCTTTTTTGTTTATCTTTCGTCCCCAAAAACTTGCATGCTTCTGCCACCCCTAATCCAATATCTGTATTTCCAGAATATGTGGTTGTATCAATCAAAGCCTTTAACATCTCCCGGTTTGACAGTTCTGCTACAGAAACCGGACTAATAACAGATACAATTTCATCGTTATATGCCACAAAACCAACTCGGATATTATCTGTACGTATTGTATCAACAAATGCTTTCACCATTTCTAAGGCAATTCCATTCGGATCATTTTTTCGCATGGAACCACTAACATCTACAACAAAGGTAATATCAAGATCATCTTCTTTTCCTGATATCTCCTCTGCTGAAACATATTCCGGATTACCAAATATGCAGCAAACGCAGACAACAAATAATAATGCTCTTAATATGACTCTTATTCTTTCATCTATTTTCATAATATTTTTCCATGTACCTACCGATTATCATTAACATAAAAGTAATCATTACCATATATGCAATCGATGATCTAAAACAACATTGATTGCCTGTTGGGTGCCCACAGCCAGTGAGTATAATTAGTGATGCTACCGGTTTCTGATATTGACCGGTCAGATGCGCAAACATCAAACAATTATAATCTAATAAAGGGAATTGTCATACATAAACAGATCATATACTTCTTTATTTTCATAGTTTCGCCTTTTGTTTCTTCTGTTTGTTTTCTACCTCTTAAGTAATTCTATTACAGATATAGTTTCTTCTGTTGTGCCGGTATAATGTAAAACAACTCGGTTATACAATCATGTGAGGCCAACAAGAAATTTTTCAGATTGATATTTCCTCGATTCTGAAGTCCTGCCATCTCAAAAAATTTATGTGCCGGTGTTCCACGTTCCAGACTGTGTGAATAAACCTGTTTAACTGCACTATAGATGCGTCCTTGAACTAAAGTTTCTGTGCATCCATAATATTTTGCTAATGCTGGAATTAACTCTTTGGCAATATTGTCAACCGTTTTCGGATGTAAATAGGAAAATCGAATGCATTCAGCCAATACCTCCCGGCCTGCAAGCTTACTCCTAATGCCTAACTGATCTAAGAAATCATCTATTGTTTTGCACGGAAATATCTGTTCCAGAGCTTCTATCGTTGTAAGTAGGCGTAATTTATCTGCTGCATCGTTGTATGATTTCTCCACTTCCGAAGGTGGAATACTATATCTTGCAGCAATAGCAGCAAAGGAATTCCCCTTTCTTTTAAGTAGCACAACATCCTTTTCCCACATGGAAATATATGCACTTGTATTTTCTTTCAAAAAACACCTCCACTGACGAATAGCTTCATCCCCTGGCTGTTCTCCCTGCAACCAATCCGATCATCAATGAAATTGCCGCTACTATAACAACCAAAACTCCCAACCAGAAAAAGGTATACCATGATAACAAACAGCATAACAAACAAAAGCAAACTTCTATCATCAACGTGATGCGTGCTCTTCTGCCATAGACCTTCCTTTCTTTCGGATCAAGAGGTTTATTTTCATTTTCTACGGGTGCCAAAATCATAACGACAATGGACGCTACTGATAATAAAAGCACCCCCACCCCAATATGTGTGTAACCTGACAGATACCTTATGGACATCAATGCTAAAGCTACCACGCTATTAGATAATAAATAACAACGCAACGGAGTGGAGGCATGGTATCCACCAGCATTTGAACGCAAGGGCATAAACAAGAACATAAGCATCAAACACTCCCCTACTTGTTTCATGAGAACCGCGATTATCAAAGTGCTTATAAAGTTCACCGCATACATAAGCATTGTTTCTAGGCCAAATACGTAAATATCTTTTTCGCTTTTATCAATGTTATGTGTTTGTATTAGGTTATCTGCAATATGTAAACTTAGCTCCTGAAGCATAATTTCACCTTAAAACTTCCTTAATTTTCTAGCTGCTTGAGGCACCTTGGGTTGATAAAAGATATGGCTGCATACCGCATTAACAGTATTTGATGCAATAGCCAGAGCAAATGTAGCAATCAGCGAACCCCTCTTTAAATAAAATTTTCTCATAGTACTAATCTCCTTTTTAATTATTTCTAAACTTATACATTTACGATAAAATCTGATATTTTTCTTCCTTATTCGACAGTATATCACGCCCATTCTATTTGAGTAGTGGCAATTCCTAACTTGTTGCTCAGCCTTCCTATCTTTGAATTTTTAGTATTTTCTCACATCATGAAAGTAGATTTTTCAGCTAAATAAAAATACTCCCTCCCCGAACCTCTATAACTTTGGATTTGGTTTCAAAACAGTAATATTTCAATTACATTCTAAAATTAATAAAATTTTGACATTTTTAGCTTTTTACAGTAAAATTAATATAAATATCTATTATTATTTATAATGAGGTATATTCTAATGATAAAAATTGCAATTTGCGATGATGAATCAATTCAGCTTGAGAAAATTAATAATCTAACAAAATCTATCTTAGGTAATGCTGCGCTCTCTTATACTGTTGATACCTTTTTATCTGGAGAAGAACTACTGTTAAAATTAGAAAAGGGAATTGTTTATGATATTGCGCTTTTAGATATAGAAATGGATAAGATAAGTGGTGTTGAAGTAGGTGCCATTCTTCGGCAACAATTCCAAAATACCAGAACTATATTGATTTATATTTCTGCTTATGAAAGTCGAGCAAAAGAAGTATTTTATATTAATGCAATCCGTTTCCTTGCTAAGCCAATTGAACCAGAATTATTCAAAGAAGCGCTTTTATATGCATACAAATTAATTAACGAACGAGAAAAATGCTTTTCCTTCAAAGACTTCACTGGCAAAAAAATAATATTGCCATTAACCAACATATTATATTTTGAAATTACAGATAGTCATAGAATCAATGTAATAACATCACAAATCAAATACGTCTATTATGGAAAAATGGCTGACATCAATGCAAAGCTATCGCAAAACAATTTCTTACGAATCCATCAAGCCTACCTGATAAATTTCGAACATATCAGAGAAATTTCTTATAAGGAAGTTATCATGGATAATAATAGGCCATTGATGATCAGTGGAGCAAGACGGAAAGACATCCGGAGACAGTATTTTGAAATAAGATTCAGGAGGCAACAGGATTGGCTGTAACCATTACATATCTCTTTATGAACATCGTCAGAACTTATGCTATTTACCTCTTTATTGACAATTTTCTACAAAAAAAGAGTTGGCCTGCATGGACTCTATGTTTTGGTTATGGTGCATATTATATTGTAGCTGCCATAATTTACTTAAATCCCGATTTTTTTGATATCTTTCATAATGTTGTTATGAACCTTTCTTTTGCCTTTTTTATTGGGTTCTTATATCATACATCTATTCAAAAGAAGCTGCTTTGTAGTGTTTTTATCTACCTGCTTTCCATTGCCTGTGATGACTGCGCAGGTGCCATTTTAATCCTTGTCTTCCGGACTTCACTTTTGGCACTTCTTAATGATAAGTATCTGACGATTGTTGGAATTATCATTTCTATGACGTTGCTGCTTGGAATAGTAAAATTGGTAAATCCACTTTTCAAAAAACAGGATGCCGAATTAAACAGCTTATACTGGTTTGCAGTTTTTTCAATTCCTTCCAGTTGTATCTTCATACTACACTCTTTAGTTTGCCAACTGGAGCAGGGAAAAAGCGACGAGGTTTTTGTTTTAACTACAATCATGATTCTCTTCGCAATAAATCTCCTGGTCTTTTTCCTATACAACAAATTATTGAAGGAAGAAGCCACGAAATACGAAAACATGATGCTTATAAAGCAAGTCGAGGATTATGAAAAACAATCCTTGTTGATAAAGGACTTTCAAAAAGATTTGAGTGGCCAGCGGCATGATTTGAAAAATCACTTGGCCACAGTCAAAGAGTTAGCCGAACTACAAAAAACAGGTGAACTATTAAAATACATAGAACACTGGCTCAAAGATCTGGTAACTATTGAACCAGGTATACATACGGATAACTCAATCGTCAATGCTATGATCAACAGCAAATTATATATGGCTGGTTTACAGGAAACTGATTTACATGTAAATGTAGATATTCCAGCTGAATTAAATGCCAGGCGTACTGACTTAACGGTAATACTCGGAAACCTTCTTGATAATGCTCTGGAGGCCTGCACCAAACTCCCGCCGAATAACCGGAGGATTCAATGTGATATTCACTACCACCACAATGCACTGTCAATAACTGTTACCAATACCTACAATAGTTCCGAGCTTAAGATGCAAAATGGAAAGCTCTATACTACAAAAAGCGATACGAAATCTCACGGTATCGGTCTCAATCGTATCCGGCAAATCGTTGAAAAATATGAAGGAATCTTTGAGTATAATCTTTCAGAATATGAGACTCAGGATATCTTTATTGCAAAGATCATGTTGTACATGTAAGAAGCGTGGTCCATAAAGCAACCAATATAATAGACATGACATGCAAAGCAGTATAACATGGCAGCTTGAAATATTCTTTGATGAACGTTTATCAAGAAAAACGAAAAATCAAGGTGTCAGGACTGCCAAACAGCGGTTTTCAAAAAGAACAGATTTATAATACAGGCATAGTCTCAAGGGCCACAAAAAAAGACCTTGCCCATAAATAGAGGTTGTGGACAAAGCACCTGAAAATATAAGCCAAATACATAACAAAACATTCACCCGACAATGCTGCTTGTGAAGGATTCTGGGGCTGTATAAAAAATGAATGCTTCTATGGACGCTCTTTTTCCGGCTACAGTATTGAGGAATTTATAGCTTATATATATCAGTATATAGATTTGTACAACAGCAAACGCGTAAAATTATCTCTTTTAGGGCAAAGTCCTATGAAGTTTAGACAGTTAGATGGAAGTATGGTTAGGGCAATCCTTTAGTCCAACTTTTTGTCCCCCCTCCCACTTTACAGTAGCCGTTTACCCATCTTTTCTTCCCGATCATCTACTCAGCGTCATTTAAAAAGCTTATCATCAGAAGGGTATAATGTAGAGAATATTAAATTTCAGTCAGTAAAAGGCTACCAATGGTCACATCAACAAATATATCAGTCCTCCGTACTATTTTCGACACTCTCAACGCCCCCCTCACTTATGATGGGGTGGTGGGAGAAGTTCTTTGGAAGGGGAGTACTGACAGTTTGAAGAAGCTCAAGTGACAAATGCCATACCTGACCGCATTGTACATGATTCATATCCGATTGAAATTCAATATATTGATAAGGAAACAACAATATAATATAATCAAACACTTATTCTTCTCCATATTATATCTCAAAACTACTGAACAATTAAATTATTAAAAAATATTCTACACAAAGGATTCTCTCTTGTATCCTTATCTTTTAAGTTTCCCTGTAAGTCGTATTCATACAACGTTCTTCCATTGGCAGCCACTCGCTTTTCTATCTGGTTTCTCTTATTGTAACAGTAAGTTTCCTACTTAAACACTTTAATATCAACATAGGCTTCTATTCCCTTTTTCATTTGATTAACGAGTGCTGCTATCTCAAAGTTCCGCCCTATCAACATACTCTCCACAGCAAGGTTCCCGGCAAGGTCCAGCAAAGCCGCCTTCTCATTTAGAAGACAAGGTATTATCCATTCCCCGCTACTCTAGCATGAAGTGTCTTCACCAGCTCTCCATTTATCAATGGTCTGCTTTATAAATGCCTCCAGTCCGGTTTTATTAATATCAATGGTCTTTTTTATTCGGATACAGCCTTTTCCATAATCAAATCCGGTCAGCAGCATGCTGGCATTTTCGATTTTTTGTATTGTGCCAACATACAAACTTACATAAGACTTTTGAGCATTTAAACCAAACAAGTTAGACTCTTCATTTCCATAACATAACATTTTATATAGAATGCCCTCTTCAAGCTCAGAACCATATTCTAAGATAAGGCGCCTAACATGCAATAGTTTTTCTTTTCTCCAATCATTTTCAAGTAGTCCAAGATATTCTTTAGGGCTATTGGCCTCATACTGCATAATCATTACCTCACTTTGATGAATTTCTTTATCTCTTACTTATGATTTATGATAATCCAGTCACTATGCCAGACTTCACCAAGAAAACAGGGTCGAGAATTCACTCTAATACAACACATCCTGTTGCCATCTACGTAAATAAATAGCTTGTCATAGACAAGGAGCCCATCATGCAACTGTTGTTATATATGGATATCTTATCCTCTTTATCGACGGCGCCAAGTATATATAAGATTGGGTTGAAATGATCCGGCGTAGGTACGGCTAATTTTGCTGTTTCTCCCAAGCTTTGATAATTAATGACATTCTCATGATTGCTATTTTCAATATTTTCCTTAATAAAATCATCAAACTTATACGCCCAGTCAAAACCTTTGTCCTTTATTCCCCAATCAATCATTCCCAGGTTGTGAACAATATTTCCGCTACCAAACAAAAGAACGCCTTGATGCCTTAAGGATTTTAACTCCTTGCCGATCTGATAATGAACCTCTGGCGGGGCGGAGGCATCTATACTAATCTGTAAAACGGGGATATCTCTTTCGGGGTACATATGGACCAGAACTGACCAGGTACCGTGGTCAATGCCCCGAGAATTATCGAATACACTTTGTTTGCTGATTAAATTTTTTGCATTCTCCGCAAGTTTCGGATTGCCGGGAGCATTATATAGAATCTCATATAACTCTTCAGGAAATCCGTACATATCGTAAATGGTTTTTGGATTTTCCTCATTCATAATCTTTGTGCCTTTCGTATACCAGTGAGCTGAGATTGATATTATCGACTCAGGTTTAGGTATATTCTTCGCCATTTCTCTCCAGCTACTCGTATAATGGTTATTTTCTATTGCGTTCATAGGCGAACCATGGCCTACAAACATCATCGGCATTTTAGACATATTGTTAACTCCTTTTCATTTTATATTCTTTTATATACATCAGTTGATATTTAATTTTATGAATGTAGTTGTGCTCTGCTTATCAGATGCCGAAGCACCATTTTCAGCTTTTCCAACAATCCCGCTTATCGCATCTATTCTATAAAATTGAAAATTTAAATTTGGAGCATCAGATCACTCCAAATCCCCTATGTCATCAGTGGAATCAGTCAAAAAAAGGAGCAAAATTTGCATTTACAGATGACAATTTCGCCTCATTTTCGCTTCACAAACACTACATCTTCTGGTTAACCCCTACTTTTTCGCCCCTAAAACCACATTTCGTCCTCAGAATTATACTCTTCACATGCCTTGTTTCTGCAATTTTGATGAACATCTTCCTCACAAGTACTGATAATCATATTTTTACCCTTAAAGAGCCGTACCCTTTGTAGGTACAAACAACCGGGACATATCGACACCTTCCAATTCAAGCAGCTTTACTTTTGTCTTCAGCCCCCCGGCATAGCCTGTCAAGCTTCCATTTACTCCAACGACCCGATGGCAGGGAATAATAATCGATATAGGATTATGTCCAACAGCACCTCCTACCGCTTGACTGGACATCGTTTCCTTGTTCATTTTAGCCGCCATTTTTTTTGCAATATCGCCATATGTGATTAGCGTTCCATATGGTATTTCACACAAAATAGTCCATACACTTTTCCGAAATTCGCTGCCAATAGGAGCCAGCGGCAATTGGGAAATGGCAGGTTTCTTGCCTGCAAAATATCTGTCCAGCCATTTTTTTGCCCCATCAAATACCGGCATATCAGCCTTTTCGATCATTTCTGCGGATATGGCAGCACCATGATATTTTTGCCCTTCATTCCATACACCAACAATATTGTCTCCGTCACAGGCAAGCGTAATCAAACCTACGGCTGACGGATAAGTTGTCCTGTAATACATTTGAATCCTCCTTGCATTATTTTTCTTTATAACGTATTCCAAAGATTGATTGTAGCGTAACTGCACCATAGATGCCACGCATTTGATATTTCCAGAAATTCTTTTGGTCTCAGAGGGTAGAGTGCTTTTTTTACACCAGCGTCCGTTTCAAGAAAAGCATCCGGCCACTCCACAGCCCGCATGGCGATATATTGTGCCGTCCAACTTCCAATTCCCCGAATTGCCATCAGCTTTTTTTCTTCTTGCGGTCAGACTGGGAAATAAAAATTAATTTCCTTTTATACAATTGCCCTTGCAAACTCACAAATCATTTTTGAAGGTGCTGTAATAACGCCCAATGGACCGAAATGATTTTCAATAGGGCCGTCCAAAGTCAGTATATCTTAAGGAAAAGGGAAAACATGGGTTAAGCCCGGAATCCAATATGCAAATATGATTGCTCTCTCAATGGAATCACTCCAACTCAAAATAGTCCATTACCGATGTTTCCTGGAATCCGCAGGACTTGTATAAGTTAAGGGCTGTCGCATTCTCAGCGGCAACCTGGAGCATAATCTTCGTTGCTTTTGCATCCTTCAGTTTTTCTATGGCCTTGAGTAGAATTGCCCGCCCAAATCCCTTTCCACGGTTCTCCGGCAATACGCCCAGCCCGTATATCCCTCCAAGCCCATTAATCAACTGCAAATGGACCTTTCCGATGATCTGATCCTCCTTTTCCGCAAGATAAATGGTCATGCCTCGTCTTTCTTCGTCTTCTGGTAAAAGAATTCCCTTGTGTGGAGCATTCTCATCCTCTTTCTCAGGATGGTCGCCAAAATAAATCGTGTTTTGTCGGGCTATCTCAAAAGCATCTGCATTGGTGGCTTTTCTGAAGTTGATGCCACGCAGCCATTTCTCGTCCATCTTAAAGGATTCATTTTGCAGATACATTTCAAATTCCGAAAATTTATATGCCCCGCCAAATCTTTCTAAAAATTTCTGGCCGGGAACGGATTTTTTATCACACAATACAAGAATGCTGCCCGCATTCCTCTGCCTGCACTCTGCAATGGCCAATTCAAACAATTTTAAAAAAATTCCTTGTCGTCTATATTTCGGATGTACCATGCCAGTAATCTCGGGAGGTGCTGATGTCCCCCCGAAGTCACATATTCCCATATATCCTATCAGTTGCTCACCGGCAAAATACATGAATTCATTGATGCAGTGAATACGGATTTTGTCAGTACTATTTACAGCATCACGAAGCTTATAGTCAAGCTCCAACTTTAAAGTAATTTGATCTTCATGGGAGCATTGCATCTGAAGTGAATTAATTGAATCATAATCTTCGTAACTAAGACAGCCTTTAAGTTTAATCCATGGTTCCTTTATTGTTTTATTGATAGGAACTCCTCCTTTAAATCATACCGATGTTTTTTCTTCGGCATATAATTGTGAAATAACGCTTTTGCCGCGTTCATGAGGGCAAACACTCTCCCTATGCCTTGTTGCTGCATTTCTGATAACCACAGCATCTGGTCCCTTTTTGGTGTCAACGTATCTTCGACAATTCCGCCATTTCAATTCTGCATGCAAGGCAAGCTGATCAATCACAATTTATTTTACCGCCATCCAATCGACAGGATGCACCGGCAGAAAGAGGGGGCTCTTGTGTTTCTGCCGCATCCTGGATGGCTTGGATTATTTGTGTAAGTGGCTGTGCACCACTGATTCGATATTTTCCATCTATGATGAGGCATGGAACAACGTCCACGCCATATTGATTTGCAAGAAGCAAGTCCTTCTCCACCGCTTCTTTTGTGTTATCACTGTTGTAATGCTGCTCCCATTTCGCAAAGTCTATACCACTTTGCCTGATGCACTCGTTAATGATATCCAGTTCCTCAATGTTGCGGTTTTTTACGAACAAGGCATTTTGCAGAGCGTCAAAAACATCCCAATATCCGGCGTCTCCTGCGGTAAAGTATGCCGCCTTACATGCAGTAAGTGCTTTCATGGAAGTAGGAAATGGAAATTCTGCCTGATGCATTCCAGAGATGTTAAACCGATGCAGATCATCATTTTGATTTGCCTGTTCCCAGTGGCTCAGAATTTCGGTCTTAGCCGCTGCTCTTGAACCAAACATCTCGTCAAAGTCGCGTTCCGATTTGACCAATGCATAAGATCGATGCACAATTTGGACTTCTGGCATCATTTTTTGAAGCTGACGCATCCTATATGACATTGGGAAGCAAAAACTGCATATTACGTCATGGAAAAATTCTACGGTCACCTTATTCATAATAACACTCCTTTTTTTCTTTTATTATACATGTTTCTTTAAAATATTTCCATTATGTTACTTTTTTGTTAGTCCTACCTTCTTCTCTTCTCATAATTTGTTTCGTACGATCTAACAACTTAAGTTTAATCACCTGTACCACAAGCCACAGGATTATCAACTTCCCTATACTCTTTAGCGAATTCGGGATCACGGATACGACCAACGATAATGATTGCTATAATGAAAATAGTAAATGTAAACACAAATGGCAAGCGGCGGTCAATACTTGATAACAATCCAGCAAAATAGCCAAATGGTGAGGCAAATGCAATGGTAAAGGACATAATCAAAGCATTAATACGGGCCCGCTCCTTGGGATTAATGTTTAGCTGGAGCAAGGCATCTTTACGAGGCACTACAAGGGCACTGGCTACTGCCATAACAAAGACATAAATGATAATAAACGGCATACTGCCGATGGGAGTCAGTATCAAAAGAATCGAGCATGCGGCATACAATACCAGACCGATCCACATAGGTATCCGGAATTTGACAGATTCCAAGCGGTGCTGTATTCCAATCATGAAAATCAACATCACAGCAGCATTCAAAATAGGAAAAAAGGCCAGATAACGATCTGCTATGCCTAGTCTTTGTGTTACATACAAGCTAAAGAAGTTGGCACTGACAAGATTCGTTATATGTAATATCACAGAGACAATAAGCACTTTCATAATCTCTTTATTCATTAGCACTTTGGGTATCAGATCCTTGTATTCATATAACATCTGTAAAACAGAGGTATCTTTCGTTTCGGCCATACGAATCTTTCCCTGCCGGGTTTCACCACAATACCGAAAAGTAATAATCACCTTAATCAGCATATTCACAGCGAAAATAAAATATAAAACACGGACAACCGGAACCACGGTAAAGGAATTTATCAACAATCCCGAAATTGGTGCAAAAAAGATTGCAACCAGACCTCCTATGTTCACCCAGGTATATATTCCTAATAAATCCTTGGAATCTGCATCTTCAATCAATAAACAAAACCATGCCGTCTGGTTAATCTGTTCAAAACTGTTAAATAAAACTGCAATTAAAAAGAACCAAAAGTTACCCGAAATGGCCCAGATCAAGCAAGCAACACCCCAGCCAAAGAAATCACCCATCATGGTTGTAAATTTGCGCCCCAACTTATCGGTGATTATACCACCAACGAAGGAAAAAAACACCTGAACAAACATAGCAACCGACAGAATCAGCCCGATTTGAACGTCCGTTATTCCCTGCGTGTACATATACAGTGTGGCAAAAGGTGCGATTAAGTTATATGGAATACCCCAGAGAGGCTCCATCAAAATCAGAGTTCTTGGATTTCCTTTGTTATGTTTTAATAATTCAATTAATGGGTGCTTCCCCAGAGTTTTTATTTTTTGTGCTGTATTCACTGGTTTCTCCATTCTACGACTGTTTCTATATTTATGACTGTTCAGTCAATTTCTAAGGAAGGGAACGAAGGGATGAGTAGACAATATTGTACCATTCATTTTTCACGCCTCGGTTCCGAGATGAATTCCTTTTAATCTGAAGGTTTGCATATCAACATCCACTGTTATCTCCATATTATAGTTCGCTTCATTTTTTCGGGTTAATAAGACACATGTCTCTACATATCTTGTTGTTACAAAACGGTTGCCATTTAAATGGCAGTCTCTTGTAGCAGGGATATCTTTCCAAAAAAGATGCCTGTAAATGCAAACTTTCAGACTCTTATTGCCAGACTTTTTCTTCCTCCTGATTGCCTGATGTATACTGGGCAATATCCTTTAGGTACTTTAAAATTCCTTGTGCACTTTGACTGGTTATACCATTCTTGACTACTGAAAATGATTGGCGACTAACTGTAAAAGCACCTCCATTGTATTTAACAATTCGAATCCATTTTCCAAAATCAAGAATACGCCTTGGCTCATAGACTGGTATATCATCCACAAATGCAACACATTCATTCAATTCAATTACTTTTGGATTATTAATAATAGTCACATTATCTTGATTAAAGGAATAGCTGTTTCCAGACTTATATGTAATTCGTACCTTTCTATTTTTAGGATTACATTCAAAACTTATTATTTCCTGAGTTTGATCTTTTCCTCTGATCAGAATCATCACCTTTTCTACATCAACATTCATCCAGTTCTATCCTTTATAGATTAACAATTTAAATATTATCACTTACAATTTCATTTTCCCGTATATATCTTTTTCTCTGATTTGTGATAATACTTTTCCGGTTTCTTCATGTACAAAAAATCTCTAGTATACCATCTTTCTGGAATCTCTAAATTGCATTTCAGTATATACTCCACCACATATTGAGCATCTACCAGTAACTTCAGTATAAAGTGGTTTTTTTCATTATCAGAAAACCCTCCACAACTATCTTCTACAATTTTCAACTATATTCTTATCTTTTTTATATTTTACTACACAAACATGATTTTGTCGTCAAAAATATGGTGAAATCTACCCAAAATTCCTAATAATTAAAAATTTAAATGTTTTCAAACATTATTCTCAGCCATTTCGAAACAAAAGCAGGTTACAAATGCTATTGTTTTATAATTGATTTAATAATATTACTTTATTGGAAATGTGATTATTTTCTTCCATGTTCCGGATCAAGATATTGTGATATTTCTTTACAATTTCAGGCACAAACTCCCCGCTACGGTCACTGGGAATATCCAGTTCCATGTTCCTATAACTGGTATGCATAGTCTTAGTGTTATAACCCTTTCTGCAGTTACCCCTTTCTTTATTCCGTAAATCACACTTGAAATAACCCAGCTTTTCATCCATTTATTCAACAAGACTACCTTTCATGATTACAGACTTCATTTCTCTCATGAGCGCATTAATATCTGCTCTATTCTCAGCCGGATTTTTTTAGGTGCCCGTTAACCATTTCACATAGTACCTACCTTTCGGGAGACTCGTCCCATCTTCTTTTTGCCATAAAATAAAACCTCCAGGCTGAGCAACTTTATGAACCGACCCCCAAATGTTAGACCTAAAAATCTAACAAAACTACTACGCAATAAAGTCTAACTTATTGGGGTCACATCATTAATTTACATCAGTTTGGAGGCTTATACAAGCTTTGGAAACTCCCGATTTTACACGTAATCCTTACTTCCACTTCTTATTCCTTCTTAAAATTATATCATTGACATTTTCATTTTTTTAATAATTTCTTTTAATGACTCCATAAGAACTTTTGCCTTTTCAAATTCATTCGTTCGAAGTAACTGCTGAATTCTGGTTTCCGTCTCTTTTTTCTTCTGCTCTAGCAGCAGATAATCTTTACCAAAATGATTTGCATAAATCATCTGACGAAATTTACGGATGCTCATTCTACGCACAGTATTGTTTTCTACCAAAAGTACATAGTCCACACAGTTGGACACCGTGTAAAAATCATGTGATACCATAAGAATCGCACCTTTGTACTCTGAAATCGCCTGTTCTAATGCAATCTGCGCATAAACATCCAAATGCCCCGTAGGTTCATCCAACAGCAGGAAGTTGGCTTTTCCTAATGAAATCACAGCTAATTGAAGCAAGTCTTTTTCTCCGCCAGATAATTCACTCGCTTTCTGACAAAGCGTCTCTCCTTCAAATCCAAATTTTTTCAAATAATCCATCACTTCATTTTTCTTATCAAAACCTTTTTCTTCGAAAATTTCAAACAAAGTTTTTCCATCGTCATATAATGAGTCCGTGATCTGGCAAAACATACTAATCTCCGCATCTTCACTAATCCTGATCGTGTCTTTATCATTTTCAAAGATTTCATGAAGCAATGTTGTTTTTCCAGTTCCATTATTACCAACAATCGCCACATGCTCTTTAGGCTTCATTTCAAAATCCACATGTTCTAAAAGCTGCTCATCAAATGCGACGCTATAATCCGTCAATTCAAGAATATTTTCATTTGCCACTTCTCTTTCAAGTTCAAAATGAATCTCTGGCTGTTTGATATCTACGAAAGGAGCCTTTGTTTTTCTTGCTTTTAGCCGATCCAGCAATGACTGTCTGGCATGAACGGCTTTTCCCAGGGATGCATTATCCATTACCGTCGCTTTCACCCTGGCTTTTTCTAAGATTTTACTCTGACGGTCAATCTCTGCCTGGTCTGCAGCCGCCGCTTCTTCTAAATCAACCTTTGTAGCAAGAAGTTCATAATTATATTCTATATAAGTTCCTTCAAATTCCTGAACATCCATATTTTCCATGTGAAGTATCTTGTTAAAGCAATGGTTTAACAAATACCGGTTATGTGTGATAATAAGAATCGTTCCTTTATGAGCATTAATCAGATTTCTTAAAGCATTCAGATGATTAAAATCCAAAAACACATCAGGCTCGTCCATAATAAGAAACCTTGGACTCAGCATCATCTCTCTAATTACCTGAACCAGCTTAAATTCTCCACCACTCAGACTACTGATTTTTTGATTTTCCAACTTTTCCAATTTCGCTACTTTTAACTGCTTTTTAATATTGCTTTCGTAATGATCTCCATCAATCGCATTGAATTCATCTAATACTTTTTGATAACCCTCGAAGATCTTTTCTAAATCTGCAGCAGTCTCCATTTCCTTACAAAAATCAGTGTTTTTCTGTTCAAGCTTTACAAACTCGTCGCTGATATACTGAAAAACAGTCAAATCTTCTTTTTGATCTAATTGGGAAAATTGGCTAACATATCCGATCCTGCCTGTGACATCAATTTCTATTTTTCCATCGTACAGATACTCTTCAGAGTGCATCAGCAAGTCGAGCAAAGTACTTTTTCCAGTACCGTTGGTGCCAATCAATGCACAATGCACATCATCTTCTATTGTAAATGAAACCTTTTTATATAAATCCTTTTGCGGATACGAGTAGGACAGATTTTGAACCTTAATCATAATTACCTCCATTTGAACCAGTCGTTATATCAATTTAGTTATCAAGAGCCCAATGAAATCCCGACCAATTGCAGTCCCTCATCATCAAATACGGGCGTTAAGACGGTCACTCTTTTTTAAAGAAGGGTACCAAGAGATGAAATAGTTGTGTACTTTCTTCAAGGATAGCTGTTTCCTGCTGTTTCTTTTAATATATTTTCAACTTCTCTTTGTTTATCCTTAAAATTTCTTTGAATGCTTGCCCCCAAATAATTTGTATATATAATTCTAGTGTAGCGTAACACTAATTGTGTTTTAGCGCAAGATAATCAGTCAACAAAATACTAGCCTTTTACCAAAATGTTCATTTCTCTTACCTCACCCCAGTAACCGGAAATATATTTTAGTACCACCATATATAAAAGTACACCTACATATCCCTCGTAAGACCGTCGAACCCTTTGATTTCCTCAACTTTCTGCTCCAGAAGTATGATGATTTCCACATGTATTGTTGCTGTAATTCTGATGACCATCGAACCCACTACCCTTTTGGCGTCAATGTATATTTTCAATAATTCTGACGTTGATACTTTCTTTTTTACAAATTAGCTATGCTAATTATAACATGGCAACTCCCATTTATCGATGTATTTTTAATAAAGATAAAAGCTACCAAGACTAAAACCCTCAGCGTACTGAGGGTTTTAGTCTTGGCAGTTTTCGGTATAAAACACTTTCTCTGGTTCTACTATCACTTCTCTTTACAAATTCTAACTAATCGGCGAATGCAAGTACCATTGCATCCATAATATCATATTGTTTTACATAAAAAAATTTCTCATTTATTTCAGCAAGTAAACGATATCCGCCTATGCGATACCTCCATTGTCCCCTACGATTTGATACGAGCCCTTCGCCGTGCTGACGCAGATTTTCGCAGCCTTCAAGGTTTTTCTCATCCAACCAACAATCAGAGTCGCTGTATGCTTATCTAGCCTTCTATCTATCAATCTCAATAAATGGTGAAAAAAGTTTTTCACATGGCATGGATAAAGATAAGTCATTAAATATTTGCATCTGTTGCAAAGGCTTCTGAACCCATTGGTGAAATTGTGACGTAAAGGCGCAAGACATCTTCACCGATGTTTATAACCTGCAAACTTTCCTGCCCATCAACCTGTATTAATTCGCCCGCCTGCAACGAGGTTTCTTTGCCATCCGTGACAACCTTGGCATTACCCTCCATAACCTGCAGGAAAAGGGTTGATTCTAGATGTGTGTGTCCCGGTAGTATTTCCCCTTTTGCAATGTTTAGAACAAAGGCAATTACATTATCGCTTTTGAAAAGCATCCGCTTGGCGATTTTTCCCTGCGGCTCATGAAAATAATCATTGAAAATAAACTTGTTCATGGATAAATCCTCCTTTAATTTAAGCTTAAACTTTAATATACCCCAATTGGGGTATATAATAACTAATTTCTTTTTTACAAAATGTTCAAATATCTTATAAGGAAATAATTCTGAAAGCTGCAACCGCTAAAATGTATTTTGCGTCACTACCTCTTGAGTTCTCATTATGCTCATAATCTTACTCGAAATAGAACAAATCCTCAAACTTCTTTTCCAATGCAATACAGAGAATCAGCGCAAGTTTTGCCGTCGGATTAAATTGGACTGTTTCAATAGAACTGATAGCGTTTCTGGAAACTCCAACGAATTCAGCCAAATTTCCCTGTAAAAGATTCTTTTCTGCACGAGCAATTTTAAGCCGGTTCTTTAGGATCAATTCATTTTTCATGCTCCGATCCCCAAGACCTCCAAAACATGACAGGCAAGGAAGAGAATAGACGTAATAGCCGGGAATACGATACTCGCTCCTAATGTCTTTAATTTTGTAATTCTATATTTTCCATATGTTTCAGCCGAAATATAGGCCCAAAACATATTAAAAAGAACAAAATTATTTTGCCCCATAAAGAAGTTAAAAAGCATGATGATAATACAAACGGAACAAAAGCCAATCACTCTGTAACGGCGGTCCTTATTGTCCGCATAAATGCTTCCTTCATCTTCTCTATGCTGGCGACTCTTTTCAAAATCTCCTTTTTATCCATGATAAGACCTCCAAATAATATTGTCATATTGACAAATTTTCTTGTCTATAATGCGATATAACACTACCAAGTTTTCTTGTCAATGTTTTCTGAGAAGTTTTATGTGCAAAAATGACGGTTCAAAATAGGTCCGTGCCGCAACTTTATGTCCCTGTTTATAAACAATGGGAATCTTATGATTAATTGCCCAATATGATCATAACGAGTATTTCAGACTGCCCGTTATATTGGATTTTAGATAAATCTCTTACCATGTCAGGAATACTTTTGCCTACAGGCTAAGCATTTCCTTGCAGGAAACGTCAGGTCTGTTGCCTATTCCTGTATATTTATTGACAAAGGATGCTGATACGTATTATAATACCTATCTAGGGAACATATTACTTATTATGGAGGGTTGTCGGTGTACGATTTAAATAAGATGGATAAAAGACTGATAGTATTTGGGTATCTGTTTCGCGTTGCCAATCGTCTTCAAAGCAAAATGGACTCGCAGATGAAGGACCTAACTGCCAAGCAATGGTTTGTAATTCTGGCATTGGGATTATTTGAACAGCCACCCACGCTAAAACAACTTGCGGCAGCATGCGATACTTCTCACCAAAACACAAAGCAACTTGTTAGGAAGCTGGCCGAAAAGGGATTTGTGACAGTCCATAACGACGACAAGGACGGCAGAGCCATGCGGATAGCAGCAAGCGATCAATGCGAGCAGTGGGACGAAGAGAATGAACATATTGCAACGGAGTTTATTGACAGCATGTTCTCTGGCATGAGCATGGATGAAATTGCCCATTTAAGCGGTTCGTTAATGAGGATATTTGATAATTTAGATAACATAAACGGAGGGACAGATAATGCCTGAAAAAATTTTAGTCGCCTACACATCCAAGTACGGCTCAACTCGTAAGTACGCTGAATGGATTGCCTCGGTACTGAATGCTGATTTACTTGCAGCCCATACGGTTGATCCAAAAGTTCTAAGTCAATACGACGTCATCATATATGGGGGTGGTTTGTATGCAGGTGGTATCGCAGGTGTAAAACTGGTTACTCAAAATCCCTGCAAAAACCTTATTGTGTTTACCGTTGGATTAGCCGATCCCAACTCAACAGACTATAGCGAAATCATAAATAAAAACTTTACGCCGGAGCTTCTCACAAAAACAAAATTCTTCCATCTGCGTGGAGGAATTGATTACAAAAAACTTGGTCCTGTCCATAAAGTCATGATGGCAATGATGAAAAGGATGATTCAAAGGAAGCCTGAATCTGAACGAGAAGCTGATGACAAAGAATTTCTCGCCACTTATAATTCAACAGTGAACTTTGAGGATAAGCGAACCATAGATTCTTTAATAGCCTATGTGAAAAGCATATAATTTCCAATTTTCTAATCATGACCTCACATTGTGTTGTATTCAGCTCAAATGTTTTCCTATTTAGTTGTTCGCCGTATTTGCCGCCGCTGCGCTTGCGGCAATAGTCGCGCACATCGCTGCTTCTTGGGCCACAATCAGTGAAATCGTGCTGTTGACAGCCGCTGTCTCCATGGTACCATTTTGAGCGTAGTCCTTTTGGGTCAGAATCCCTGCATACATCAGGCGTTGCTTTTTGCTAATGCTGCTGAAAAAGCCGAATCCCTTCTGTGCATACAGCCATGTGTCGATTTCAATCATTTCGCGGATGATTTCATCAGAATTGCCATCTGCCATAGCAAGAACGCCCAGCGTGGGCAGCTCATATTCTGTACCATATTTATATCCCGCAGCTTTCAGCTTATTAAAAAGACCGACTGTCCGTTCGCACTTTTCCTCAGCCTGCCCATCGCACAGGGCAAGTATGTGGCTCAGTGACTGAACCGCATTGCCCGAGAAAAAACATGGTTTCAGCATTCTATAGCAGATTTCAGCATCGTGAATCAGATCATCATCAGATTTATCCGATAGTGCCATCAGTGCACATAATGCGCTGTCCTCTCCGGAGGTCAGGAAGGGATGCTCTGCTTTCATTCTTTCGTAGATAATTCTGGTACGGACAGCGATGCGCTCATACTCATTTTGATTTACCATCTGAGCGATGATCATTGCTGCCATTGGAAGGTAAACCGAACTCCAGAAATCCTTCTTGAGTAATCCATATACATCAAGACCATTGTCCAGTGTTCGCTCAGGGCTTCCGCTGACCGCCAGCATAGAAGCGATCGGCGTTCTTGCGGTGCTCCGGAAATTTGAGAATACGCCGACCTTCTGCTTTAGAAGCTCCTTGCATAATCGCAATGTGCCTTCGTCGACTCTTTTATCCTTCGCAGTGTATATTCCGGCGCAGGCCAGATGGATCAGCCCGCCCTCCCAGCCAAACACCGACTTTATCCGATCCCTGTTTTCAATGAAAAGCTCACAGTGTACGCGTGTCTGTTCGTTCATCGTTCTCTCCTTTTCCGGCTACAGATCAAAATCAAATTTAGGGTTGCCACTTTGATAAAATGGACATTCGCTGTAATAATAAAGACAGGGTCTCATAATCTTCTTTTGCATATTTGACAAAAGATTTTCAAGGAATCCCTTTATCTATGGTTTGTCCTTTCATGCATTCCACCGGAGCCCTTCACGGCGTATCCTGCATCCATAGGAGAAACAGTACGGATATCCACTCCGATACCTTTCGCCTTATCAGCGGCTGACGGAAGGAAAGCCAATCAGCGCCCATATTACAGACATTATGATTCCCCAAAGCTATGCTCTGCTGACAGATTTGGTATACATCATCGGCAAGAGGTCCTGTTGGCAATCCTTAATTGCTTTTTGAATACTTTCAGACAATCAGGTTCCTAAGTATGTTTTTCTATTTGGACTCCCATCGGATGCACTTTCTGCCGGTTCAGATTCCAGTTCCAACAATTCCTCAATGGAAGGACCGATTGCCTTGGATAACCTGGAAATCATTCCCGCACCGCACCAGTTGAGATGTGTTTTTCCGGAATATATATCTGCTAGAGTTGCCCATGGAATCCCGCTGATTTTTGATAAACGGTAGCGGGACATCTTCATGTACTGCATAAGCTGCTGTATTGTCATTTTCATCACTTGCATCTATTATATTGGCATTCCAATACAACGTCAAGGTCTGCCATAACTGCCTGCGGTACGGCTGGCCAATTTCCAATTCAAACAGTTTCTGGTCTTTGAGCTGCTGTTGTCTGCGGTATGCCGTTTCCACGAATCAGAAGCCAGCCAGCTCCTTTTTTCCACCTCCCAAGTATCTGCCGGAAAATCCTTACTTAAGGACGGTGGACTTCCAGCCTAATATTTGGTATCATGACTAAAGGCAAATGATTTGAACTGCTCATTTATATAACGCGAAGGAGGGGTTATATATGCAATATGGACCAAACCCTAATGCAATTTATCCTAACGAGAAAATTAAAAGTGTATGCTATATAAAAAACGTTATAACACGCCCCAATATTATTGTTGGAGACTACACCTATTATGATGATGTAAACGGTGCTGAGCGTTTTGAAGAGCATGTCACACACCATTATGAATTTATTGGAGACAAGCTTATTATCGGAAAATTTTGTGCCATAGCGAAAGGCATTGAATTTGTAATGAACGGCGCAAACCACAGAATGTGTAGTGTCACCACGTATCCATTTAACATTATGGGGCATGGATGGGAAAAGTCAGCTCCGACATTGGCTGATTTACCTTTGAAAGGGGACACTGTAATCGGTAATGACGTATGGATCGGTCAGAATGTTACTGTACTGCCCGGTGTCCATATTGGGGACGGAGCAATTGTTGCCGCTAATTCAGTTGTAGTAAAAGATGTTCCCCCATACCATATTGCTGGTGGAAACCCTTGCAATACGCTCAAGAAAAGATTTGATGATGAACTTATTAATTATCTTCTCGATATTAAATGGTGGGATTGGTCTGCTTGCAAAATATTCCATAACCTTGAAATTCTGTGTAGTGGTGATCTTGCAAAAGTCAAAGAAATCAAATAGTTCATTATGAGCATAATGGATTGTTGCAGTTATTTATATTACGCGCAGACAAACAGGAATTGAACAAAATCGCTGCGCGATGGCTGACCAAGGCTATGGTGAAGCGATTCTTTTATCTCTAAATAAAAAAACAGTGGAAAGCAAGTCCTAATAGTAGTATTGTTAAATCACCACAAAATAACAATCAAACAGGATCGACCTTCCCACTGCATATGAAAAGAATACCACCCATGTGCTCTAATGACAAGCACTTTTATCTTGCAAATGCACCTCCATAAAAGGTTGTTTCTATGATACTATAGTTCAACTTTTATGGAGGTCTTTTATGTATAATGAATATTTATTAAAACTGGAGGAAGCCGGTGAAATCCGCAACCTCAAAAAACGTTCCATCAATTGCTACAAGAACTATGTTTCTTATTTCCTCAACTATGTAAAGAAGAATCCAGAGGAGCTTACCTGTCAAGATGTCAGAGGGTTTCTTCTTGCCAAGAAAAAAGAAGGCTTAAAGTCTACCACTCTGAATCTTTATAATTCAGCCATCCGTTTCTTTTATCGAAATGTACTGCATATCCTCTGGGATGATACCACAGTTCCACGTATGATTATTGACCATAAGCTCCCGACTGTGCTCACCTTCGAAGAGGTTGACCAGTTACTTGATGCTACAGATGATCTAAAATACAAAGCAATGTTTGCTACTATGTATTCTTCCGGAATGCGAGTTTCTGAGGTAATTCATCTTCATTATGACGATATTTCACGCACAAACATGCAGATTCATGTTCGGGATACAAAAAACCGCATGGATCGTTATACCATTCTTTCTAAAAGAAACCTGGAGATTCTAACTGAATACTGGTTTAAAAAGGGAAAGCCTAGAGGAATTTTGTTCCCTAATAAGTTCACAGGAGAGTATCTTACGGTCAGTACGCTGGAACAGGTCATTCGCCGTTCGGCGAAAGAAGCAGCGATTCCTGTTGGTACGACACCTCATTGCCTTCGTCACAGTTTCGCAACACATCTGATGGAAGCAGGTGTTGACACCAGAAATATCCAGATGCTTCTTGGACACAGGGATCCAAAGTCTACAGAAGTATATCTTCATACCAGCAACAAATCTCTTATGGGCATTCAGAGTCCTTTCGACAGGAAGGAGGAAGCAGATGAGTGATGTTACTGTACAAGATATTTTTTATCGATTTTATCCGGGATACCTTGAAAAATATACACCTTCTGCCGTGCAATCAAAAACAGCTACCAGTATTATGAACTGTAAAACTGGAGCATATGGTGTCAACGTAGATGTCTGTAAAGATTGTGGTTGTATTCAGGTTCATTATAATTCCTGCCGTAATCGGTGTTGTCCCATGTGCCAGGTTCTTCCAAAAGAAAAGTGGATGGATCTGCGGCGGGAGGATGTCCTGGATGCACCTTACTTCCATGTAGTATTTACGGTTCCGGATGAACTTAATCCGCTGATCTACAGTAATCAGAAGTTGCTTTATGATGCACTTTATCATGCTGCATCTGAAACTCTGGATGAGCTTTCTATGGATTCAAAACATCTCGGTGCAAAAATCGGATATATTTGCATTCTTCACACATGGGGCTCTGAAATGAATTACCATCCACACATCCATACAATCGTGCTCGGTGGTGGGCTTGATGCTAAGAGCCATTGGAAAGATAAAGGTGACAGCTTTTTCCTTCCTGTGCAGGTGATTTCCAAAATATTTCGTGGAAAGTACATGGACGAACTTAAGGATCTCTGGAAGAATAAAAAGCTTGAATTTCATGGAAGTTCTGAAAAATATCGTAATCATTACGTTTTTCAGGAACTGGTTAATAGTTGCTATGCAAAGGAATGGATTCCTCATTGTAAGAAAACGTTCAACGGTGCACAGTCAGTCATAAAATATCTTGGTAAGTACACACACCGCATTGCTATCAGTAACCATCGTATTGTAAGTATGGACGAGAATACTGTCACCTTTTCAGTGAAGGATTATCGTAATGATGGAAAGTGGAAAACACTTACTTTACCAGGTATCGAATTCATTCGGCGTTTCTTGATGCATGTGCCGCCCAAGCGTTTTGTAAGAATTCGTCACTATGGTTTGCTTTCCTCCCGTAACAAAGGGAAGAATATCACTTTGTGCCGCAATCTATTGGGATGTCAGAAATACATATCTGTTCTCAGAAATATGACTGGACCGGAAATGCTGAAAGACCTTTGGAAAGTGGATGTCTGCCTTTGCAAATCATGTGGTGGTCATGTGGTTCCTTATCAACGTATCCTGCCGATGCGGAATTAAACAGCATAATTATATAGCTTTTTTTAGCTTCATTCCCGGAGGCTTTTTTGTCGTGCGAAAAACAGTTACAGCAAGTAAAAACTCTTTGGAAAATAAGATAAACTATGCTACTATAAGGGAAAAGGACAAAGATTGAAAGTCCATAGATCCGGCTAAAGGGACGCTCACTTTGTTCAATTAGGTCAAATCGAAAATGGTGTAAACGAAGGGGCAGTTCACTGGAAAGCCAAAACTGCTTTTTCGTTTACCCCATCATCGATTCTAACCTAAAGAATTTATCCAATGCCACAATATAATAAGTATAACGCATTTAGAAGGCTATTGATGAGTAACGTTTTAGAACTGGTCAACAGAGAAGCATTTAGGGACTGGCGACACTTTTAACCAGCAAAGCATTGGAAGAAGCTCTTTGCTTTGGATGGATAGATGGGCAGATGCAAAGCCTTGACAACACTAAATACAAGAAATATTTTGCTCGCCGTACAATTTCCAAACTTAGCCAGTGCATAAAACATCAATTTATAAAGATGTGTTCTCCACTGGACAGTTTTTTATAAATCTGATATTATTATGAAAATCAAATATTGAAAATGCCAAGAAGAGGATTAGTATCTGTAAACTGGTTTCAGAAAGTTGCTGGTTGATGCGAAGCAATAAAAGGAATACAGAGAACTCACCTTTGAGCAGTCTTAGTCAAATTTAAATATCCGCTTTTGTAGAAATCAGAGAGTAGCTAAGAACGGAAAACCCACCGTTATTGGGGAAGGATATAAGGCATTCGTGCCCGTATCTGAATAAGTGCATAATACTTAGGTGTTATGAATCGGAGTGGTACCGCGTAAGATAAAGTCTTTCGTCTCCTTGGCAAATTGCCGGAGATGCGAGACTTTTTTTATTATCATTAAGGAGGAACAAAATATGTTTAATCATCAAAAATATGAGAAGAAATTCTTTTTACCCCCTATTATTTCTTATGATTGGGTAAAAAAAGAGGCAATTGAAAAAGCCCCGGTATGGTGCAGTGTAGATTTAAGGGATGGCAATCAGGCATTACCTATTCCAATGACATTACAAGAAAAGATCGAAATGTATCAACTGTTATTGAACATTGGATTTAAAGAAATTGAAGTAGCATTTCCGGCTGCATCGGATACGGACTTTCAATTTTTAAGAACACTGATTGAAAACAAAATGATTCCGGAAGATGTTACGATTCAAGTAATAACTCAAGCAAGAGAGCATATTATCCGCAGAACTTTTGAAGCCCTGGATGGTGTCCCTAAAGCGATTGTTCATTTGTATAATTCGACGTCCGAAGCTCAACGCAGGCAGGTATTCCATAAATCAAAAGCGGAAATTAAAAAACTGGCTGTTGATGGTGCTATTTTATTTAAGAAAATGGCTGAAAAAACAAAGGGTGATTTCTATTTTCAGTATAGTCCGGAAAGCTTTCCGGGAACGGAAGTTGATTATGCTCTTGATATTTGTAATAGTGTTTTAGAGGTTTGGAAACCTACACGCAATCATAAAGCAAATATAAATATCCCAACTACCGTTGAGAATGCTATGCCCCACATTTACGCAAGTCAATTGGAATATATGAATCATAATTTGTTGGATAGAGATTCTGTCATATTATCCATTCATCCCCACAATGACAGAGGTTGTGGTGTTTGTGATGCTGAATTTGGTATATTAGCCGGTGCACAACGTGTTGAAGGCACTCTTTTTGGAAATGGAGAACGTACGGGAAATGTTGACCTCATTACAGTTGCTATGAATATGTATTCCCAAGGTGTAAATCCCGGATTGGATTTTAGTAATATGAATCAAATATGTGATACCTATAAGCGTTTGACAAAAATATCAGTTCCCGAAAGACAACCATATTCAGGTTCTCTCGTTTTTACCGCTTTTTCAGGTTCGCATCAAGATGCCATTTCTAAAGGGATGAAATATCGGGTACAAGAAAAAACAGAAAAGTGGGATGTTCCATATATTCCGGTAGACCCTGCCGACTTGGGCAGGAACTATGAAACAGATGTAATTCGCTTTAATAGCCAGTCTGGTAAAGGTGGTGTGGGTTATATACTGCAAAGTTCCTATGGCGTACAAATGCCATATAAGATGAATGAGGAATTTGGATATTTTGCAAAGAAAATTTCTGATAAAAAAAACAAAGAACTATCCGCTGAAGAAATATATCAAATATATGCACAGCAATATATTGACTTTTCCCCTATATTTAAAATTGATTGTGTCAAGATTAACATTCAAGAAACACACGAAGTAACCTTAACCATTTTGCAAGACAATAAAGGAGTGACTATAAGAGGCAATGGAAATGGAAGTCTTAATGCAATCAGCAACACATTGAAGAAACATTTTGCGGTTGAGTATGATTTAGAGGTATATGAAGAACATTCTATGGGCAAAAATTCAATGGCTTTAGCCTCTGCATACATAGGAATTTCTCAAGGCGGTAAATTTTACTGGGGCTCAGGAGTCGATAACGATATTATAAAAGCATCAGCATGTGCTTTGGCAGTGGCAATCAATAAATTAGTGGGAGCTTTTTAGAAAATGAAAGTCAAAAAATTGGATAAAAGCGAAGTGATGCAGCATTTAAAAGAATATAATGAGCAGGAATTATTTTATCAGCAGTATGCTGCTTTTAAAACTGATCAGAAAGCGTTGGATGTTTTTTTAAAACAATATAGCAAATCCAATTTAAGGGAAGAACGGATATATATAGAGGAAATACTGCACAAATCCCATGAAGAGTTTGAATGCGAGGCATCTATGTGGCCCCAACAGGAAAAAGATATTCATATTGAAAAATATAGCCGCTTTATGCCTCGCCTTACTGCAATACATGATTTTTTTGAAATTATATATGTTGTGGAAAATGAAATGTATATTGGCATTGGAGAAAAAGATATAATTCTAAAAGCTGGCGATGTTTGTTTTATCTCTCCAGGAATTCTTCACAGTCCTTATATAACGAAAAAAACAATAGCATTGCAAATGATTGTTCGTAAGAGTACCTTTCGTAAAGAGTTCTTTCGATGTTTAGCAGGAAATAGTCTGATTTCAGATTTTTTCTTAAATTCCCTATATTCTCAAACGAATAGCAGTATCCTGCTGTTCCATATAAATAAGGCAGATGAGATCAAAAATTTGTTTTTTCAGTTGTACCAAGAAAATTATAATCAATATATTGGATATAAAAATATTATGAACAATCTTTTTGAAATTTTATTATGCTATCTACTAAGATGTGAGCCTGCAAACATTGAAATAAAACAAACTCATCAGCATTTTGACATTCGTATTACTCAAATACTCCAATATATTGAAAACAACTGTGAAAAAGTTACCATTGCAGATATTTCAGAAGAATTTCATCTAACTAAGTCTTATTTATCAAAATATATAACACTTAAAACGGGAAAATCTTTTAGCGAAATTTTACAAGAGATAAAATTAGAAAAAGCATGTAGCATGTTAGATTATAGTAATCTTCGGGTTGAAGATATTTCAGAGGCTATTGGCTATAACAATGTAGAGCATTTTATACGCCTTTTTAAACAAAAATATAGTAAAACGCCAAACCAATACCGTAAAGGTAAATAAATTTAATACCCGCCAAATAAAAAAGTAAGACGGGGGTACGGACAAAAAGTTTGACTAACTGATTGCCCTAATCATACTTCCATCTAACTGTCTAAACTTCATCGGACTTTGTCCTAAAAGAGATAATTTTACACGTTTGTATTGTACCAATCGATATACTGATATATATAAGCTATAAATTGCTCAATACTGTAGTCGGCAAAAGAGCGTCCTTAGAAGCATTCATGTTTCATACGCCCCAGAATCCTTCACAAGCAGCATTATCGGGTGAGCATCCTTTTCTTGACATGGAACGCTGAAGCGCATCACTTCCGATACGTTCCAACCAACCAGGCCAGCGATAATGGCAGCCACGGTCACTATGAAGAACAGGATGCTCTCCATTCAAAGCTTTTATTGCTCTATCAAGTGTAAGATTCGCTAATACAGCATCTGGCCGGCTTTCAGCTTCACGGGCAACGATTAGACGGTCGTAACAGTTAAACCAATATAAGGTTGCTCGGGATGGGTATCCAAGAACTTGCACGGTAGCTTGAATTGACCCTGTACGCTCAAATTCTTTCAGCGCTGTTTCTTCTTGTTCTTTCGTATACATTCAGCCATTTTCCTCCTTGTGGAGTCCAACTTTTTGTCCGCACCTCCCTCTCCAAAAAGTGGACTTGGCGGGACTGTATTTGTATCTGATATTTTGTATTCCCTCTCGAGTGTAATCACAGCTTTTTTAATACCCAATAAATTTAGGTTTAACTCTTCTGCCTGCGATTTGCTCTATTGCATAAGCTGTGTTTAATAATTCTTCATCCGTTTGGGCAATGATATTTATTCCAAAAGGCATTCCATCATTATATAGCCCGCAGGGTACTGTAATCGCCGGTAAACCTGTATATTGAACAATTGGGTGATCTTTAAATACAATACACACATTTACATCTTTTAGCTGATCCTTCATATATAGTTTAGTGGATTCTATATCTTTTAAAGTATCCAGATAAATAGATTCTGTCATTTCACCAGAGGTATTATTCTGGGCATCTTCTAATAATATTTGACCATATCTTAAAGTTTCTTCTTTATGAATATTATTAAATTCAATTATTTCCTTTAAATTTTTTATTTTATAATCTAGTGGTAACTCAGCTAAATATTGATTCATAGCATGCTTAAACTCATATTTTTTAATGTTATCTATCTTTTTATTAGGAATTGTTTTAAGATTTATTCGTTTTAAGATTGCACCAGCTTCCTTTAACTTATCTAAAACACCATTAGCCTTTTTTTCTTCTTCCTGCGACATATTGTCTATGGCAAATTGATCAATTCCTATTACAGTACCTTTAAGATTTGTCTTTTCTATAAAGTGTATTTTATTAGCTGATATTTCATTAAAAATAATAATTGCATCTTTAACGGTTCTCGTCATGGGACCAACCATATCAAGAGTAAAACTTATGGGTACAATCCCTTTTATGCTCAAAGTACCCTTGCCTGGACGATACCCTACAATACCATTCTTTAAACCGGGGGATATGATAGAGCCAGAAGTATCCGTGCCAAAAGCTGCCGTACATAAATTAGCTGCTACTGCCACTCCTGAACCGGTGCTGGAACCTGCCGGGCTTTCACCTAAAACGTATGGTGATTTTACAATTCCTCCTTTGGAACTATATCCGTTTGGCATTCCTTTTGTCATATAATTGGCAAATTCAGTCATATTTGTTTTGCCAAGAATAACAGCACCTTTTTTTCTCAAAATTTTTACAATCTCAGCGTCTGTTTCCGGACTTGAATCTGCCAATGCCAGTGATCCTGCGGATGTATGCAAGCTATCTGCAGTATTTATATTATCTTTTAAAAGAATAGGTACCCCATAAAGTAAACCAAAATCATCCTTATTTCTTCCATCAAGCTCTTCTGCTATTGTAATAACATCAGAATTTATCTCAAGAATAGAATTTAATCCATTAAAGCCTTTGTCGAAAGAATCAATTTGCTCTAAATATTGTGAAACAATCTCTTTTATAGAGAAAGTTTTACTTTTTATTATTTTACTTAATTCAGTTATTGTTACTTCGTTTAAATTTATTTTTGCTGCCATATTAATCTCCTGCATTTATTTGACGTTCTCTCATTTATCAATAATAGTTTTATCTTTACTATTATCTTCCTATATATTTCGATTTATTCATAGTAACGTCAGCAGATGAGTATTATAAAGATTATACCTAAAAATGCGTTGCAACATCGCAACAATAAAAGGGAATGATGTTATGGGACAATTAACAAAAAATAGGATTCATGTAGAATTCTATTTTTTTATTTTCTGCGAAATGTACAAAACTAAAGCAATTCTTGTCCGGTATACCTCTGATCGGCTTCTGCGAAGCTCTGCTTCCCTGGTCAGATAAGCTTCCGGCTAATTGTAGAAAATCACCGTAAAAACATTCCGCTCATAGGAGCGGTTGTTTTTGTGGCGATACTCACTATGGAGCGTTTACGAATTTTGCCTCCCCTCTCATTCTACCTGTATTACAAAAAAACAGACTCCCAGAATGTTCTAAAAAATTCCGGGAGTCAATACTACTTCAATATAACCTATGCATTTGCTTTGATAACATCTGTTTTAAGATGTAAATCTTTATCGGCATCGGCAGAAATTCATACCAATATTTTACAAGTAATATCAATTCCTTGTAAAATTAATTTTTAGTAGCAACCTTTTCTTTTATTTTACTATATACTAGATAAAACGTATATTTCAAATTGTTATTTTACTCAACAAATTTCAGTACAAATTTCATAATGCTTTGAGGTGACAAAAAAGATAACGTTTGAGCCTGCCAGGGCCTTGGTGGGAAATAATAATAGATAACGCCTTTTCTTTGTCATTAAGAATCGCCTATCTATTTCATCACCATTTTTCATACCGAACAATTTCTTCCATCTTTTTTCTTGGCCGCTGCTCTGGTGTTTCATCACCATATCCCAACGTAACAATTCCGCACACATATTTATCTTCCGGAATGTTTAGGATAGGTCTGACAGTATCTTGTTCAAACCAAGCTGTCCAACAGGTTGCTAACCCCAAATGCTCTGCTTCAAGCAATATATGTTCCATTGCAATAGCTGTATCCCTGATAATTTGCTTAAGCTCTGGCTCGGGGCTGTTCTCATTCAGACTGACACTGATATCTTTAGCAATACGGCAGTGAATATCTGCTACACACACAATAAATACCGGAGCTGTCATCATCCATTTTTGATTATGATCAGCAATTGATAATTTCTCTTTTGTTTTCTCTGATTCAACTATAATGAAAGTCCATGGCTGAGTATTACTTCCAGATGGCGCTAATCTTGCACTTTCTAATACTTGGATTACTTTCTCTTTTTCAACCTTTTTATTTAGATATTTACGAATACTTCTTCTGTTTTCTATTTGTTTTAGCATAATAATCTCCTTTTTGTTGAGTAAAATATAATAAAATCATGCTTGTTTCGACAAAAACAACAAACTTCACAATGCCTTGAGTAGACGAAATCCTAAATCATCTATTCCAAATGAGGGATGCCCACGACATCAGGAAGTAGCACCGCACCCTCTAGCCTCTTCTGCCCAACTCCCTCCACGAAAAATGCGATACTGACCATATACCGGCAATCCTAATAAATCAAGACATCCGCTCCTGATTTTTCAGATTGTCTATGTATAAAGCTGTTCCTTCTGAAATATCCGTGCCACTAATTAACTGATTATGTTAATCAATAAATTCCACTTTAGTAAGCAAAGAATTTTTCTTGATATTCTTTAGACCAGATGCATTGTGCTGACGAGGCTGTATGTAACAACGTTTTTCAGAGGTTGCCTGGCAGGAGGGATTACTATCACTTTAGTTTTGGTTTTTCATATTCCATAGTATAACTTCGCCTTATGCACTTCTCGCTCTGATGATTTGTAGTCTAAATTGCTTCACAAATAATTAATCAACAAGGTCATTTTGGAATCTTGAAAGATGCTCGTACGGAAGAATAAGTCTTCCTCGATATAGGCCACAACCATCATTAATAAGTGAATTATTCACTGCTGAAAACATATTCACATCCAATTTCGATAATTCAAGCTGCTGCAACATGATACCTCTTTCATAAGCATCATCAAAATAAATGTTTTCTCCTTTTGGAATTTCATCTCGTTTAGCTCTTTCACTTTCCTGTCGTTTTTCGTAACCTAAATGATTGGCGGGACCAATTTCAGCAAAATCGTCCATTTCTTTTGTACGAAGTTGTACTTCCACATAACAACGTGCAATGTTATCATAAAATGTTATATGCAGCGAACGATAGCCAATAGACTCTGGATTTACAACATAATCTCTATAATATGGGCTTACGCTCTCTCTTAACAAAGGCGATTTTTTCTGACCCTTAAAAGAAGCTATTTCTGCGGTAAACCCCCGTTCCTCCATGAAACCAAGCAACTGGTTGGCAACATCATATAGATATTTATTTTCTTCATCCGCGCAAACCTCACCTTCTTTCAGATGACATTTGGGAAGAGAAATCACGATTCTGTATGCAATCAGGTCCCGAAAACAGTTTAAATGTTTTTTCAGTTCAGGAAGAGAAGGGTAATTGCCGTGTTTAATATAATACTCGTAAATATATTCCACAATATATCCGTTAAATTTTGCTTCCGCGCGTATCAGAGATTTAATTCGGCCCTTAAAAGTAAATGCAAGAAAAGGATATTCATTTGCCATATGTTTATAGAATTCCCGAATCCGTTGAGACTGGGAAGTCAGGAATTCGTTGTGCTGTAAAAGTTCCGCAATTTGAAGTAGAAAATTACAGTGCACAAGATCAATCTGATTATGAGTTTCTTTCGACGACAGTTTCAAATCCTCAGTATATTTCTGTAATATCTTAAGAACGGTATCGCCTGAGTATAAATAATCATTTAATTTTTTCATTATAATTTTCTGCATCTGTTCATTTTTTCACAGATGTACTTTCCTTTCCTAAGTGCTTAAATATCTATTTATCAAAATATAATCAATATTTCCAACTCATTTTATCGTTCAAACAAATTTAAATATATCAGATATATTCAATCATACCCAGTTATTTTTATGCTCCCCATTATATCAAAAAAGCCTCGATTTCTCAAGGCTAGTTATTTTCATTTTATTATTCCATCAATTCATTTATAATCTTGTCATAACCATTAAATTTATAATAAATTGTAACTGTACTATCTTCAGTCACTATAATCCAAATCTACCGCTTTTTGTCCTTCCTTGAAAATTTATTAAAACTTCTTTTTTCTTTCAATGTTCCCTCTGCTGTAATTCGATATTTTTTCTTTGTTGATGAAGCGCCATCTATAAAAGCTGTATGCAATGACTCCCTCTTTGATGATGCACCCGACTTTAGTGAAGTAGTCTTGGGTGATGTCTTTGATTTTAAGATTGCATTCTTCGAAGGTTTGACTTGAGATTTCGCTGTTTTTTCTGTATCTTTTCTTGTCTGCACAACATTTAACGCTGGAAAGTTGTTCTTTAATGGGTAAGGATGATCTTTTATTTCTGTTAATTTCTTACCAATCAACTTTTCAATATCGTTAAGTTGTCCTTTTTCATCAAAATCGCAGAAGGATATTGCTGTTCCACCCAGTCCTGCCCTGCCGGTTCGACCAATACGATGTACATACGTCTCTGGTGTATCTGGCAGGTCATAATTAATAACATGGGTCAGTTCATCTATGTCTATTCCTCTTGCCGCGATATCTGTTGCAAGCAATATTCGCAATGTTTTGTCTTTAAAATTATTTAATGCTCTCTGACGTGCTCCTTGTGATTTATCACCATGGATTGCCTGGGCAATTACGTTACTCCTTGACAATTGTTTAATAAACCGATCCGCTCCGTGCTTGGTACCAGTAAATACCAGTGCTGAAGCTATGTTTTTATCCTTTAGGAGGTGCAGAAGTAAATCTTTCTTATTACTTTTATCAACAAAGTACAGATACTGCTCGATGGTATCCACTGTTGATGATACCGGAGTAATTTCTATTTTTGCAGGAGTCTTCAGAATCGTACCCGCCAGCTTAGTGATGTCTGGCGGCATCGTAGCCGAGAAAAGTAATGTTTGCTTTTTTAAAGGTGTTCTAGTAATGATCTTTCTAACATCATGAATAAATCCCATATCCAGCATACGGTCAGCTTCGTCCAATATGAATATTTTAATATGCTCTATATTTACATTTTTTTGATCAATTAAGTCCAGTAGTCTTCCTGGTGTTGCCACAAGTATATCTACCTTTTGCTTTAAATTTTCTTCCTGCGGCTTTTGAGATACTCCCCCAAAGACTACACAACAATTTAAATTGGTGAATTTTCCATAAGTATTAAAACTTTCATAAATTTATAAAGCCAGCTCTCTAGTAGACATTACGATCAGGGCCCTTATATTTTGTTTTTCCCGATGAGATGCTTTTTCTTCGCTGAGCGGCTGAATCGTTGGTATAGCAAATGTAGATGTTTTTCCGGTACCAGTCTGGGCACAACCAAGTAAATCCCTGCCGCTTAATATAACGGGTATTGCTTTTTCCTGTATTCAACTATGATAATACAATCCCCTCACCAACTTTGTGTGGTCCCTCCATGATATAAAACTCTGCACCAACAGTCAGCCCCGAATAATCGACTGTATATAAAAATCTAACTTCCGCATCAATCAGAGTTCCCAAAGGCATTTCTTTCAGCTCTTCAAACTGTATCCCAAAATAAAGCTCTGTTCCTTTTACCACAAAATGTGGCCGATATGTCAATCCACACGGAGGCATTTCTCTTACGCTCGGATAGAACTGTACTCTGACTTTCATTGGATACCTCCTCATCATAATTTCTATATCACATTGCCAATTATCTTTATATGATACTTTGCATCCTTGAAAACTCGAAAAAAGAGAGGCAAAAAACGGCCATTTTTAGGCTCATTTTTCGCCCGATTTTTCGCCAAAAACCACTACATCTTGTGGTTCTCATCTCTTTTTTCTGTCAAAACCACAATACTGCATCCCAATTACCACCTCTACATGCCTTGAGTGCGTAATAATGATGACCAAAGCATCTGATCCCCCCTTGGTATCAGGGTATATTTTCAACCTTATACCAAATATAATTGCCTTTAATCTCCATAAAGCGTGTACTTTCTAAGCTGAACTACTCATCGTAACTTTCTAAAAACAGATCAAAATCACTCTTGAATAATTGGTCTTGCACAATGCGGTATTTTTCAAATTGTGTTTCAGCATGGAGCTTTGCCTGTTCTGCTGATATTTTCCCTGCATCCATCAATAAATCTCTTCCGTTGAACTCTATAAAACTATCCAATCGATTTGCCCAATCTTCCATTGTCATCGGAATGCTGTTCTCTGCTTGTATTTCTGCATAATCGAGATACATTGAAACTAAGCGATTCAAAAAGTCAATTTCTTTTTCCGTAAGATAGTTTTTTGCAATGGAAACATCGAACTTTTGAATTTTTCCTTCTGGTGCCGATTTCCAAGTGGTCAATCCCATATTCTTTCGTTCTGCATCCGCTCTCTCCACGATTATTTCTGCTGCGGTGTGTCGATGAACAGCATAATGTAGTTTGTTCTGCACTTTTTTAAAAAATTCCTTTGTAGTCTTGGCTGATTTGTCATAATCAATGGCTGTAGAATAAATATCTGTAACTTTTTGATAGAACATACGCTCAGATTCACGAATTTCACGAATTCTGACAAGCTGTTCTTCAAAATATTGATTCGTCAATTTGTGACCGAGTTTAAACCGTTCATCATCCATAACAAAGCCTTTTATTGTATAATCTTTTGCAATTGTGATGATCCATTTACGGAATTGTACAGCTCTTTGATTATCAATCTTGAATCCAACAGCAATGACAGCCTGTAATGCATAGAATTTCACTTTATATGTTTTTTCGTCACTAGCAGTATGTGCAAAAATTGCACATACTGAATCTTCTTCTAATTCATCGTCCAAAAATACCTTTTTTAAGTGTTTTGTAATCACAGAACGATCAACACCGTACAGTTCTGCCATCATTTTTTGTGTCAGCCATATATTTTCATCTTGGTAACGAACTTCAACGGAGCTTTCACCACTTCCAGCAACAAATGTCAAATATTCTGCCGCTGCAGAAACCGGCAGATTACTTTCCTTATAGTCCGTCAAGCTTTTAATCGCTTTATTTCTTTGGTCTTCTAGTTTTTTGACTTTGCTTTCTCTATCATCAGATTTCATAATCAATTGTCTCCAATCCTTTACATTTACACTTTTACCATGAACTTAGCAAGCATAACTGTCACTTTTCTTATATATTATTAGAATGTTTCAGTTCAATATTATTCATATATGTACCACTCAATCCCCATTTTACTACCAATCGCAACCATACTGCTCCGGTGCTTCACCTTTTACCTCACTTATCTCGCATTCCTGTGTATGTTCATTCAATATACGTTCTACTATAATCTGAAAATTCCACTCATCCCCAAAATCAAATAAATATCCGAATTGCATTCCTTCATAAGGCAAAAGCTCTGCCAATAAAACTGTATCAGCCTGCCATATTTCATCCTCACACTCCGGTGCATAGTACCTTCTTTGGGAGGTTCCTGAGTCAATTTGAAAATAATACAGATGATCCATGTCAAAGCCAACACTTTTTTGAATCAAATAATGCAATTCCTCCAGAGTAAACTGATCACCTATTGTTATTTTCCTGATACAGGAACCAATCGTTATTTTAAATTCAATTGTGTGAAGGCCTGCTTCCACCGGATATGCCCAAAACCCCATCAGCTTCTCTTCCATGTTAACAGTATCTTCTTCTACGACATTCCTAATGATTGGTAACACCGTACTGACATCCAGGTTATACCAAAATACCCTATCCTGTTTTTCCAACAGATCTTTCCAGGCATACCCTTCCTCTGTCAGATAAGGTGTCTGTAAATGCTATTATAATAGTTGACCACTTTCAACCGATTCGCTAGCGAATTAGTTTACCACCTTGAAATAAATATCCTGTAAGATTTACAAGTATCAAAAATTCTTACAAGGAGATGAAAGGTGTGATTGTTGAAGTGGATTTATATTACAGAATCCGAACCCTCTACAATGAGGGCGAATCCATACGGTCTATTTCCCGCAGACTTGGTATCTCGCGACAGACTGTCAAGAAGTATTGCGAAGGCAATACCTACCCCGATCTTCGAAAAGCATATACTCGGGAGTCTGGCGTCATCACAGATGATGTCAGAGATTTTATCAGAGCCTGTCTTGAAGAAGACAGACTCATGCAGGTGCCAAAACAAAAGCATACTGCAAAACGTATTTATGACCGCCTTGTAGCAGAAAAAGG
>NZ_BRYH01000042.1:0-1142 GCF_054772055.1 Lacrimispora brassicae
GCACTTAGAAACAGAACTTATATTCCAAAACCTGTACGACGAGTGTATATACCCAAAGCGAATGGTAAAAAGAGACCTTTGGGAATCCCAACTGTATTAGACAGAACAATTCAACAGGCAGTAGCACAGCCAATATCAGACATCTATGAAAAGATATTCAGTGAGTACAGTTATGGATTTCGCCCAGACAGAAGCTGTCATGATGCAATCAGACAGGCACTGGAATCCTTAAATAGTGGATACGAATGGGTAATAGATATAGATATTGAGCAATTCTTTGATAAAGTAAATCACGATAAGTTGATTCAAATTCTTAGAGAACAAGTAAATGACAGCAGTGTCCTAAACCTCATTCGCAAATATCTAGGAGCAGGGGTAATGGAAAAAGGAATCATAAAAGCCACCAAAACTGGGGTACCTCAAGGCGGACCCATTTCAGTTATACTTTCAAATGTGTATCTTGATAAGCTTGACAAGGAATTAGAGCAACGAGGTCTGCGTTTCGTAAGATACGCAGATGATGTGCTGATATTCACGAAAAGTGAAGCCGCAGCAAATCGGGTTATGACTTCAATATCTGATTGGATTGCGAGAAAGTTATTTCTGAAAATAAATGCAACAAAAACCAAAGTGGTCAGACCGACGAGAAGTAAATATTTGGGCTTCACATTCCTAAAGAATGGTGGACAGTGGAAAGTAAAACCTACAAATGAGAAGAAAGCGAAGCTGTATCAAGTAATGCGTGAGTATCTTAAAAGAGGAAAAGCAATAGCAAGACCCTTAGCAGTTACGATAAAAAGAGTAAACGAAATAGCTATGGGGTGGATAAATTATTTTCGTATTGGAATGATGAAGCAATTTATGGAAGAGTTTGGAGGGTGGCTAAGGCATAAAATAAGAGTTATAGTTATAAAACAATGGAAAAGGCCAAAGACCATTTTCAAAAATCTGTCTTACCTGAACAGAAAATATAAGAGCGGATTTAATAAAGAAAATATCTTCAAGGTTGCAAACTCAAGGTTAGGTTGGTACAAAAGATGTAGTATGGAAGTAGTGAATTATATTTTAAATCCCACACTGCTTGAAACAAAAATAAAGGACGGAGCAGGTTTGCTCAATCCTTTAAATTATTATCTAAGAAA